>JAZUFG010000036.1:0-7416 GCA_045640565.1 Oscillospiraceae bacterium
GAGTCATTGGGGACGGTTCTCATTGACTCTACAGCTTGTAGATGCTATAATGATGCGGGAGATGATTGCATGGCAAGACAAAAGCGCGCGATAGAGGGATCCGGTTGGGCTCATATCATTCTCCGTGGTATCAACCGAGAAAATCTCTTTTATGATGACGAGGATTTTGAACGCTTTCGGACAACGGTCGAACGTTTTCAAAAGGAAGAAAACTTTTCGCTGTCCATTATGTGCATGATGAGCAATCATGTTCATTTCTTGCTAAAGGACGAAAATAACGCTTACTCGCAGATTATGAAGAAGATCTGTGTCAGCTTCGCATCCTACTATAACAAAAAGTACGATCGCGTGGGGCCTGTTTTTCAGGACCGTTTCCGCAGCGAGTCGGTCCTGGACGACCGATATTACCTAGCGGTAGTCCGGTATATATTTCAAAATCCTTCGAAAGCAGGAATCTGTCCCGCAAATGCCTATCCCCATACGATCTTGAATCGGGACGAATTGCTTACAGGGTTCTTTGGTTCCGAATCAGAGTTGATGGAGTTCCTAAACACCGAACAAGATGAACGATGCATGGAATATGACACGACCGTTTCTCTGCGGGATGAAGAAGCAGCCGCCGTGATACAAGAATTAACGGGTCAAAACAATCCTCAGATGATGCAAGGGATGGAAAAATGCCCACGGGATGCGTTGCTCCGGGAGTTGAAGGCCAAGGGCATTTCCGTGCGTCAACTGTCCCGATTAACCGGATTAAATAGAAATATCATTCAGCGGGCATGAAGCGAGTCAAAAAGAACCGTCCCCGTTGACTCTAAACGGGGTCGAATGGCATTTTTACTATAGTCAAATTTCTGAAACGATAGGACCTTCTGGTCCACTATATGAAGCATTAACAGATGCAGGAATAATAGTTATATTCCATTAAGGGAGAAGTAATTATGTGGCAAAGAAAAAACCTTTCATATGATATTTGTATTCCACCAATCGATAAGCCGTTTTCTTTATTGAGTAGCATTGAAGCCAAAAACTATTTTGACTGGTATATTAGTAAAATACCAGAGAGAATATCGTATTTATCGGGAGAAATCTCAAAAGCAATGAAAAAAGACTTGGATTTAATTGATTTTTCACCGGATTCGCTTGAGATAATATGGAGATGGTTTTTAGGCGAAGCGCATACAGAAACTTCTGCCTCAAATCTGTTGCAGCTAGATATGCAAACGGAGTATATCATTAGGGATATTGGGATGTATGTTGGAGAATTATTTAATTCTCGTTATACAGGTATTAATTGGAGTTATTACGAAACACCCAAAACAGATTTTTTCGTAAACAGGCCTGTTTTAATTGGGTTTAAAGATAAAAGTGTTTTTCCTCCATTCTGTACAGTGTTTGAACCTATATACATGGTAAGAGTTCAAGCCTGTAAAATACTATTAAACAGGCAGAAAAAAGATGATTTATTGAACTTATACGATAAGTGGGAAAAAAATCTGATTTGAAAAGCGGACATGGTTTGGAACGATAAGATACGTTTCACTAATATATCATAGGGACTAACGGATTACTATTACCTGACCAATCTGCAGAGCGATGTTATTTCCATCCTCAACAGCTCCGGAACGGCAGTAGTGACCTACAGCTATGACAGCTGGGGGAGCATTACCTCCACCAGTGGAACTATGGCAAGCAGCCTGGGTAAGCTGAATCCTCTGCGCTACCGCGGGTACTGCTACGATGAAGAGACGGGACTTTACTACCTGCAGAGCAGATATTACAGCCCGGACATTGGCAGGTTTATTAATGTAGATGGGCAGTTTGGGAAAGATATTCTCGGTTCAAACCTTTTTGCTTACTGTGGGAATAACCCCGTAAACAAAATTGATCCTAATGGGAACTGGTCAATTTGGGCGACAATTGGAGTAGCAGTTGGTGCTGCTCTTTGTATTGCGGCCGTCACGGTACTAACATGCGGAGTTGGAACGGCTACACTGGCAGGTGCGGTTGCAGTCGGCGCGGCTAAAGGCGCGTTAATTGGGGCTGCCATTGGAACCGCAGCGGGCGCTGGCATTGGATATGCCGTAACCGGTACAATAGAAGGAACTATTGAAGGAGCGGCTATTGGATTTGGCGCTGGCGCTGTTGTAGGGGCTGTGGTAGGTGGCGCAACCGGTGCTTTAAAATTTGGTACTTTTTCATCAAAGCAAGACTTAACTGGTCATTTTACTAAACATGGTAAAGAATTTGGCGATATGTATACCAATGCCAAAGAATATGCTCAAGGAGCAAAGTATACCATTAAGAATGGAACATATATTGGTGAAAAAAACGCATATATTCGATTCTTGGGCACTGAAGGAAAAGCAAATTATGCATTTGTTGGGATGAAAGCAGGAGGTCATGTCTCTACTTATCATGTTGTTTCAGTTGCCTATTTGGTAAAAGAAGGCATTTCGCTGTTTCAATAAAAAAAGGGGGCTAAAATATGTTTGTTAAAGAAGTTCTTTGCTTTGATAAAAAAAACGGTGAGGGCGAAGTGCTAGTTTCTGACGGGGTTTTCTTGTTAAAGTGTTATGTGTATCAGCGTAATTGTATTATTGAAAATCAAAATGTTAAGCAAATTATCGCGTTTGGGTGCTCTACTATTTATCAGGCCACCAATAGCACCTGCGAAATAACGAAAATAGAAGACTACTTTGCTTATCAATTGACAGCAGTCCTATATTCAAAAAAAGAGAGAATTGTTCAACTCGGTGACATCCTTTTCTCTGTTGATTCTTACATACCAAATGATTTACAATCTGGAGATTTTGTATCTTTTTCAGTCCGAAGATTTGACTGTATACTATAAAATGGGCGCGAAGAAAAGGTCGCAACTCAACGGGGTTCAACTTTTTTCCACACATCAGAGGCAAGGTGGAATGAAGTTGAACAAATGTTTGGCGTCGGAAAAAAGGGAATGTACTTTTTTACGCTATACTGTTCAATAACATATTTATAACGTAAAGGAGATTAAAAATGGATGAAAAAGAGTATCAAGTGGGGATTTATTGCAGGCTTTCAAAGGACGATTCCCATAGCGATGAAAGCGTAAGTATTGGTACACAGAGATCAATTCTTGAAGAATATTGTCGCGATAAGGGATACCATATCCAAAAAATCTATATTGATGACGGCTTTTCCGGTTCTAATTTTCAACGCCCCGCATTTCAAAATATGCTGGAAGATATAGGATGCGGCAGTATCAATATGATTCTAACAAAGGATTTATCTCGGTTGGGCCGCGATTATATTATGACCGGATATTACACGGACATTTTTTTCCCGGAGAAGGGAATCCGATATATTGCATTAAGCGACGGATTTGATTCTGATCGTGATGACAATGATATTGCTCCATTCAAAAATATCCTTAATGATATGTATGCAAGAGAGATATCAAAAAAGATTAAGCATGCTAAACGCCAACGGGCTAAAGGCGGAAACTTTGTGGGATCCTATGCACCATATGGATACAAAAAATGCTCAGATAATCATAATAAACTTGAGCCGGATGAACAGGCTGCAGAGGTCGTTCGCTTAATTTTTCAATTGGCTCTTCAGGGAATGGGAACAGTTGAAATTGCCGCCAAGCTTGAAACTTGGAATATAATGCCGCCAAGAGTTTATAAAGAAATGCAGGGCATCCACAGTTTTCAACGATATTCAAAATCTTCCGTTGATTACCATTGGTGTCCTGCATCTGTGCAGCAAATCCTAAAGAATAGGACATATTTAGGAGAGCTTATTTACCAAAAATATGAAGTGCTTAATTACAAAACCGGAAAACGGGGCAAAGTACCTGAGGAAAGACAAATCATTATTCAGAATGCTCATTCAGCACTTATAAGACGTTCTGACTTTGATGAAGTGCAGCGGATAATTAGGAGTCATAGATGTCCGTCAAAAGAATCACGCTCAAATATTTTTCGTGGACTACTGTATTGCAAGGAATGTGGGCATTCTCTATCTATAGCGCATAGAAAACTTTCTTCCCGAGAAGAAGACAGTTATCGGTGTATGAACCATTATTATCATCCGGAGGTTTGTCGCCAAACGCATTGTATCTATCATAATATGCTCAGCGAGTATGTTCTTGAACAGATTAAATCCTTTGCAAAGAGCATGAAACGTCGAAAAGTAAAAACTCCAATTGCAAGTCTTGCAGAAATAGATGAATTAACACATGATATTCTGAATTTAGTAATACGGCGAATAGAAATCGGTCACATTTCAAAAAAGACAAAATCTGCCCAAGTAATCAAAATAGATTGGAAACTAGTATAACTTGCCATTTGATAACCTGCTGCCGTTTGATAAATAAAAGCAAGTCCCTTTTTGTTTTTCTGTTTTTGACGGTCAGGGACTTTATTGACAGTCTGAACCGGACCCTCGGAGGAATTCCAAGGGTCCGGTTCTTATCTTTTCATATGGAATTTTAATAAGCGATCTTTTCGCTCAGCCAGGATTTCAGCTCGCTGATGGGAATGCGGACCTGCTCCATGCTGTCGCGGTCGCGGACGGTAACACTGTCATCAGCGGGAGCATTCTCGTCACCAACGGTCTGGAAGTCCACAGTGATGCAGTAAGGAGTGCCGATCTCGTCTTCGCGGCGATAGCGCTTGCCGATGGAGCCGGAGTCGTCAAAGTCCACCATGAAGTCTTTCTGGAGCATCTGGTAGATCTCTTCTGCTTTGGGGCTGAGCTTTTTGCTCAGGGGGAGAACTGCGGCCTTGAAGGGAGCCAGAGCAGGATGGAAATGCATGACGGTGCGGACGTCATCATTGCCGTTCTTATCCTGACCGACGACCTCTTCGTCATAGGCCTCCACCAGGAAGGCAAGAACTGCACGGTCAGCGCCCAGGGAGGGCTCCACGACATAGGGAATGTAGCGAGTATTCTGCTCCTGGTCAAAGTAGGTCATATCCACACCGGAGGTCTTCTGGTGCTGGGACAGGTCATAATCCGTGCGGTCAGCCACGCCCCAGAGCTCGCCCCAGCCGAAGGGGAACATGAACTCAAAGTCGGTGGTTGCCTTGGAGTAGAAGCAGAGCTCCTCGGGGTCATGATCCCGGAGACGGAGATTTTCTTCCTTGATGCCCAGGCCCAGGAGCCAATCCCGGCAGAAGGCACGCCAATAGGTGAACCATTCCAGGTCCGTTCCGGGTTTGCAGAAGAATTCCAGTTCCATCTGCTCAAACTCGCGGGTACGGAAGGTGAAGTTGCCCGGGGTGATCTCATTCCGGAAAGACTTGCCGATCTGGCAGACACCGAAGGGCAGCTTCCGGCGGGTGGTACGCTGAACGTTATTGAAGTTTACAAAGATGCCCTGAGCAGTCTCGGGACGGAGATAAACGGTGTTCTTTGCGTCCTCGGTGACACCCTGGAAGGTCTTGAACATCAGGTTGAACTGGCGGATATCGGTGAAGTTATGCTTGCCGCAGGAGGGGCAGGGGATGGCGTTATCTTCAATGAAGCTCTTCATTTCAGCCTGAGAGAAGGCGTCAATGGGCTTGGGAAGGGTGATGCCCTTTTCCTGGCAGAAATCCTCAATGAGCTTATCAGCGCGGAAACGCTCTTTGCATTCCTTGCAGTCCATCAGAGGATCGGAGAAGCCGCCCAGATGGCCGGAGGCAACCCAGGTCTGGGGGTTCATCAGAATGGCGGCGTCCTGGCCTACATTGTAAGCGCTCTCCTGGACGAATTTTTTCCACCATGCTTTTTTAACATTGTTCTTGAGTTCCACACCGAGAGGACCGTAATCCCAGGTGTTGGCGAGGCCGCCGTAAATTTCGGAGCCGGAGAAGATGAAACCGCGGCCCTTGCAGAGAGCAACGATTTTTTCCATCGTTTTTTCGGTATTGTTCATTGGAACGCCTCCTAAAATATAATAATGCGCAAATTTTGCTATATTATACATGCTCTTTCTGCATTTTTCAAGAGCGGAAGGCGGGGAAAGTCCGCAAAAAAGAGGGGAGAGAAGGTCAAAAAAAGGCCGTTGCCTTTTTGGGGAAAATCGCATAGAATAAGGCATTCCAAATTTTCAAACGGAGCTTCTTATGCGGAAAATACTTGCGCTTTTCAAAAAAGAACTGATGCTTTCCCTCTCTTTGCTGGCGGCGATCCTTTCCCTTTTTATCACGCCGCCCAGCCCAGCCCTTTTGAAGGATATCGACTGGAAGACCCTCTGCATCCTTTTCATGATGCTGACGGTGCTGGAGGGCTTTAAAAAGGAAAGCATTTTCACTCCCTTGGTCCGCTTGGCGGGAAAGATTCCGACCATGCTGGGGCTTTCCCTCTTCCTGGTTTTCTCGGTCTTTTTCTCCTCCATGTTTGTTACCAACGATGTATCTCTGATCATTTTTGTCCCCTTGACGATCCTGCTTTTCCGTGCGGGAGACAAAGAAAAATATATTCTGCCGGTCATCTCCATGGAGAATATCGCCGCCGTTCGCGGTTCCATGCTGACGCCCTTCGGCAGCCCCCAAAACCTCTTCCTTTTCAGCCAGTCCGGTGTACCGGTGGGCCGCTTCCTCCTCCACATGATGCCCCTTTCGGCATTCTCTGCCCTGCTCCTCTGCACCTTCCTTTGGATCCTTTACCGGAAAGACAGAAAGGAAACGATTGCGGTTTCCAAGGAGAAGACGGGTGAGGATTGGCTCCCGGAACGAAAAGCCCAGCGAATCGGCTACCTTTTGCTCTTCGTTCTGGTGGTCTGGACGATCGTGAGCCGCACGGGACTCTGGCCCTATATCACGGCCTTTCTGGCGCTTGCGGTCTTCCTTTTGGATAGAAAGCTTTACCGCCGGGTGGACTATGTTCTGCTCCTTACCTTCCTTTGCTTTTTTATTTTCTCCTCTTCCATTGCAGCCAATCCCGGGATTTCTGCTTTTCTCAGGCGTTCTGTGGCAGGCGCGGAATATTGGTGGGGGATCCTCCTCAGCCAGCTTATTTCCAATGTTCCGGCGGCCATTGTCCTTTGGCCCTTTACGGAGAACCTTTCCGGCCTCCTCTACGGTGTGGATACGGCAGGCCTCTGCTCCCTGATCGGTTCCCTGGCTTCCGTCATCAATTACCGGATTTATGTCCGGGAGTATCCGGGCAGGGGAGGAAAGTTTATCAAGACTTTTACCCTGATCAGCTGGGCATTTTTCCTGATCGTTGTCCTTCCCGGCTATTTCCTCAGCCGTTGGCCGCTCCTGTAGAAAAGCGAAATGCGGAAATGGGATCTCCCCATTAGGAACAGCTTGGAGTAGGGGCGCACTGTGTGCGCCGGAAAATATTTTATTTAAAAAGACCCGGGATAGAACGTTTGGATTCTATCCCGGGTATACTTATTCGTTTTTGCGCTTATTTTGCCTCTTCCTTCGGCTT
>JAZUFG010000037.1:0-23256 GCA_045640565.1 Oscillospiraceae bacterium
ATTCTGGAACTCCCGTTCTCAAAAGACTTTTTGGCATCATCTTCAGGCCTTTCCTTTATGGTGAGGACAGTCCGTTATACGCTTTCGTGCTTTGCGGTCATAGGTGTTTACCCTATGCTTTTCGGGAGACTCGGAAAAAAACGTCAGCGCTGCGGCCGCTAGTTTTCCTGTGCAGCAAGGATATCCATTCTCCCATAGATGGAATGCATGTATCATCCAAATATAAGAAGCCCATCCTCTTGGATGAGCTTCTTTTCTATCTTAATGCCTGCTGAATAAACCACCCGGCGTTTTATTTCCGCGGCGATTGCCGCGTTATTCCATAAAAAGTCCCATTCCGGCCCTTTTTTGGAATAAAGCGGCAATCGCCGCGGAAATAAAGCGCCGCTGCGGTTTATTCAGCAGACATTAAGATAGAAAAGAAGCTCATCCAAGAGGATGGGCTTCTTAAATTTGGATGATACATGCATTCCATCTATGGGAGAATGGATATAATTACCACACAGGGAAACTAGCTGTCACGATGCCGGTGTTTTTTGCCGACATAACGGAAAAGCAACGGATAAACACCTATGACCGCAAAGCACGAAAGCGTATAACGGACTGTCCTCACCATAAAGGAAAGGCCTGAAGATGATGCCAAAAAGTCTTTTGAGAACGGGAGTTCCAGAATCTTATCTACCAAAACAAAAAGAACGAGTCCCCCTAAAGTGCGGAGAATCATAAGCCAAACTTTTTTTGTATTTTCAAAATGCACAAGTTTTTCCTCAAAAATAAACCCTGCAATGATTCCTAAGGCGATACCAAAGGAAGAGAAGAAATCTGCGCTTTTACTGAAAAAACAGCCCACGATTCCGATCAGCACAATCAATAGATAAACAATGTATTGATTCTTGATAGATGAAATCAGCAAAATAAGCAGCGCGGAAATAGCCCAGGCACCCAATATATCAGTGGGATAATGTACGCCAAGGATAACCCTTGAAAGACCGATCAGAAGCGGAATCAGGAACAAAAAAACTTTTAACGCCTTATTCCTTACATTGAATCCCAATGCAGCATAGGTGGAAACAGCATTCGTTGAATGTCCGCTGGGAAAAGAGAAGCCCTGTATCGCGATATCGTAAGGATCTCCCTGATCAGATCGCGGCTTCAAACATTTAATTTCATCATGGTCAAAATAAGGACGGCGGCGCTTAATAATATTTCCGAGAGCAACAGAGGTCACAAGTGCTGAAACAAAATATAAGCCGATTTTTTTGCCAAGATCCTTTTTATAGCCCCAATAGAGGAAACCGATAATCAGAATGATTGCATACTCGTCGCCAAAAAACGTGAATGCTTCAAAAAGCTTCTGCAAAAACGGTGTGACCCGACTTTGAAGAAATGTAATTACACCAGGTTCCCACGAGAACCAAAACGCGTTTCCCATAAATCCACCTCACAATTCTTTCTCATTATCATTTGGAATCAAGGATAGATGCATCCGATGACCAAAACGATTTGCCTGGGATTCAAACCAGACAGCATCGTAAGGACGAGAGGGACATCTTCCTTTTTTACGCGCTAAACGACGAAGCCAATAGCGAAAAGACGAAGGAATACTGACCAATAAAGGCATAAGCGGACCAAAGATACAATTCTGGATGGCATGCCCAAATTCGTGCTCCCGCAAAGCGAGTCCCCCATCCTGACAGACAAGAAAGATAAATCCAAGCTCCAGGCCGCCCCAATGCTGCCCCAACTCAAAGCAATAACATAAACCAAATTTTTTTGCTTTATGCCCGCTGAGAAGCAAGATGAAGGCAATCAGGCAGCCAAAAAGAGTCAAAGGAAGGCCCCATGTAAAGGAGAGAAAGTAAAAGAAAAAGCGATTCATCCTTTTCAAGAGCATCCCCCCTTCCCGAGATAATAAAACGGGGTCCCTCTCCGGAACCCCGTTTTTCATGAATTACTGAACCGGATGCTTCTTTTCGTAAAGTGCCTTGTCTGCACGCTTATAAACATCACCGACCATAAAATCGATGTTAGGATCATAGAATGCAAGGCCGTAGGTGAAAGAAGCTTTTCCCTTTTGATAGCTGCTTTCCCGTCTGGCCAAATAGAGATCATTTTCCATCTCTTTACATATTGCAGAGCAATTCACTAAATCCACGCCCTGCAGAATGACGGCAAACTCATTGCCGCCCACGCGATAAACGGGACTGTGGGCAAAATTCTTCATAAGAATTTTGCAGCAGTTTTTTATATAAAGGTTACCGGTGGAGTGTCCGTAAGAATCATTTACGATCTTCAACCCATCAACATCACAAAGCAGAATTCCAAACTCATAGTTCGGATTATTCAGAACTTTTTCCGACAGTTCAGAGATCCTATCTGTATAGGCCAGAATGTTCTTTGCTCCGCTGCGAATATCCGTTGTAGCCTGGCGAACCGTGTCCTCCAAATGTTTTTCCATATCTGAAGAACGGTTTCTAAGGCAATCAACGATGATCCCGGAAAGTTCCACAAGAACCAAAGGTTTACCGATACAGTCATCCGCACCGGCATCCAGGCTTGTAATCGTTCTTGCGTTGGTCTTATCCGCGGTGAGAACAATAATGGGAACGCGATTTTCACTACCCTCTTCCAATTTACGGATCTCCCGAATGACGGCAACGCCGTCCTTATCGGGCATAACAGGATCAATCAGGATAACATCCAACCCGGAGGAGCGTTTATAGACATCAAGGGTTTCAGAAGCATTCTCCGCTTCCAGAACATGCGCTCCTTCATTTTCCAGGATCTCTTTATTGACAGAACGAATCACATTGCTGGAGTCTGCCAGAAGGATATTCAGCCCGTTCAAAGAGCTCGTGGACTTCACGGCAGGCACATCATCCGGGGTTACAGCCTTTGAATCCTCCAAATTAGCCAACAATCTGGGTTTACAGGCTTCCAATGCACAAAGGAGTTTTTGAGAGAAAAGCCCGCATTCTCCATTAAAAATCATGGACAATGCTCTCTGACCCGAGTATGCCTGTTTATACGGGCGCTCATGGGTCAAAGCGTCAAAGCAGTCCGCGACGGAGACGATCTGAGCAGAAATAGGAATCTCATCCCCTGCCAAGCCGTCCGGGTAGCCTTTTCCGTCCCACTTTTCATGGTGGGACCGGCAAACCTCACGACTGACGCGAAGGGTATCCGCATCCCAATCTCTGGGAGCATTCAGGAGAATATCGCATCCCTTTACCGTATGGCTCTTCATAATTTCAAACTCTTCGGGAGTTAAACGGCCGGGCTTTAAAAGGATAGAATCGGGAATAGCCATTTTGCCGACATCATGAAGTGCAGAGACCGCCGTAATTCTTTCCACATCTTCATCTGTCAAACCGTACTCAGGAAGATCATTCATGACCTGACTTGCCAGGATATTGGTAAAGCTTTTTACCCGCTTCACATGACCTCCACTGACACTGTCACGATACTCAATAATATCACCGAGCATTTCCAGAATATCACTATTCATTCTTTGAAGGACGCGAGTACGGTTATAGAGCTTTTCCTCCATCTTACCTGCATCTAAGTCCGAAAAATAGTTATCCATTTCAGCCATTTCTCCCAAACACAAAATTCACCAGCAGGACCCAGCCTGAAAAAGAAATCAGAAGGTCAAAACATCCACCTTATCAATCAAGTCTTCAATGGTCTTCATATAGAAATTCATCAGAGAAATGACTTCAGGATCTGTCATATCGCAGCGGCGAGAGGTTCTGCGAAGGATACGAACAAAGCCCATCAGAGAAGCCTTTTCCACAACACTCTTCAGGAAAGCCTCATCCTCAGTTCCGAAATAGAGACGAATGGTTTCATTAAAGAATTCTGTGCTCATTGCAGGAGTCAGGCCGATGAAATTCTTACCCTCAGGCAGGGGCTTTCCAGCATAGAACCCCTGAAAAGCATTAAAAACGGAAGCAAACTCAAAGATGGGATCGCCCCAGCAGAGCGTATCCATATCAATCAGCAGCACTTCCCCATCCTGCAGCATAACATTCTTGGTATGATAATCGCCGTGAATCATGTGATGATTCTCGGGAACTGCCTCAACCATTGCATGCAGTTTCTCCCACTTATCGGCAGCCAGGAATTTCTTGACATCATTCACCCACTTCAAGGCTACCTGTTTCATATCCGGCATGTCATTCGGCAAAACTTCCGTGGAGTGGATTTTTTTCAAAAGGTCAACGAAAAGATGGACAATCTCATCTTTACGCTCAGGCTCATTATCCAAAATTTTGGTGAAAGACTCCGCAGAAAGAAGCTCAAATACAGAACCGTAGCTATCGCCTACCCGAACCACATCGTAAGGAATAGCCGTCGGAATTCCCAAGACGAAGGCACGGCGGGCAAGTTCACGCTCACGGTGGATATCAGGGAGAGCATCAGCATTGAAGTATACCTTGATGATCGTATCCGGATCCAAACGGTAAACCTCACCGTTGGAGCCTCTTCCGATGACTTCGCAGCCATCAACAGACAACTTACGATAGCCCTTTTCAATAGGCATCATCTCGGTGAAACCGGTCATTTCAAAAATCTCATAGACTTCGGAACTGGTGTTGATAATTTTCATACCGGGAACTTCTTTCCGAAGGCGGAGGATAACACGAAGGCCGGCACTGGAGGTATATTCCAAATCATCCGCATCCAAAATCAGATTCTCTGCAGGATATTGGGCACGGAAAGCCTCGGCCTCATCGCCGACCCGTGTTGCGTTGCCGGAGTCAATTCTGCCATGAGGGTACAAATAAAGCACATTTTCCTTTAATTCAGCCGTTAAAAGTTCGCTCATTTCTTTTTACCTCCGAATAGTTTATCGACAAGTTCAACATATTCCATGTACGCTGCGGTTTTGGAAAGGGGCTCCAAATACTCTGCGATTGTGCGATAGTACCATTCCTGCTTGCTCTTATCTTTTTGATGAAGCCGAAGCCACAAGGCATCTCCGCTCAAAAGATATTCGCGGTAGAAGGACCGAACATTAGAAAGTTTATCCGCCATCCACAAAAAACGCAGGTCTGTATCCTTCGTATATTTTAATGCCAGGAGCGAATCTCTTTTTCGTTCTTCCCAGGTTTCCGAAGCAGGACGATTGTCCATTTTATCTTCAGTTTCACCCATAACCAGAGCATAAACACGAGGCCCGAATAAAGTTCGGATTTCTTCCGGCTGAACACCGCAATCCTCCACAACATCATGGAGAAGCCCCGCCGCAATAATGTGCTCATCCGGGGTCATAGATGCTATGATAGCTGCGACCTCCATGGGATGCATAATATAGGGAATCGCAGAAAACTTTCGATACTGGCCATCATGGGCATTTGTAGCAAACACTATGGCCTGGTTAATTAATTCACTCATACTTTTTCAAAATGGTCAAGATATTGTGACCGTCCTTATATTCATATTGCATATCGTCCATAGTCTTACGAACGATAAAAATGCCTAAACCGCCGATATTCCGTTCCTCGGCTGAAAGTGTAATATCCGGATCTTCCTTTTTCAGAGGGTCATAGGGAAGACCGGTGTCATCCAGCGTTATTTTCAGAACGCCATCCTCCGCCACAATCCGAACTAAGACTGTCCCATCCCCATCGGGATATGCATAATGACAGACATTAACATACATTTCCTCAAAGGCAACGGAAACCTGCATGGAAATTTTCATAGGAAGCTCTGCCAGATCCATCTGCTCCTCTAAAAATGCCATGGCATCTTCAAAAGAGGCATCTGACGCGACAAAGATCTTTTCAGCCATAATTTCTGTCTCCTAATCAACAAGCACAATACCCTATGGTATCTATTCTTAAAGCACATTATAACAGATTCCGTTCAAAAAAGATAGTAAAAAAATAATTTCTTTGCATTTTTTAACATGAATATATATACTAGAGCTGCTGACATAAAAACCATAATCGGAGATGACGAAGAAATGCGGATAGGGTGTGTGGTTCTTGCAGCGGGAAATTCCTCACGATTCCAGGAAAACAAGCTTTTTGCAGATTTTCGTGGAAATGTGCTCATTCGTTATGCCTTCGCATGCGTTCCGAAAGAATCCAGGGAGGATACGAGGGTAATCACCCAATATGAAAAGGCTGCCATTCTTGCCGAAAGTTTCGGCTATTCCCCTATCATGAATACAAACCCCGATTGGGGAATCAGCCACAGCATCCATTTGGGAACGAAAGCTCTCTCCGACTGCGACGGAATCCTCTTTCTATTAGCAGATCAGCCTCTCCTTCGGCCCTCCTCCTGCGAAAAAATCATAAAGACATTCCAACTGCATCCCGACAGAATAGTCTGTGCAAAAAGCAGTGACCACATAGGAAACCCGGCTGTATTTCCAAAAATTCTTTTCCCTGAGTTATTGGCTTTAAGAGGAGACAGGGGCGGAAAGCAAATCATAAAAAGCCATCCGGAACTAACGGTAAATGTGGAAATCGATCCGGAGGAGCTCTGGGACTGTGACACAAAAGAGGACCTTGAAAGGTTGAAATCATCTTGAAATGGGGAAAAACATGCTTGTATTGATTCGGGGCGCCGGGGATTTAGCCTCCGGCATTGCACTCAGGCTGACGCATTGCGGCTTCAGATGCATTTTGACAGACCAAAAAGAACCCACATCCATAAGACGGACCGTCTCTTTTTCCGAAGCGATCCGCCTGGGGAAATGCAATGTTGAAGATTTGCTGGGAGAATATGCTGAGAATCATGAAAAAGCTCTGAGAATTCTGGAACTCGGGAAAGTGCCCGTTCTTGCTGACCCGGAGCTAAAATGCCTTGAAAAAGTGACGCCTGATGTATTAGTTGACGCAATCCTTGCAAAGCGAAATCTGGGAACAAAGCTTGATATGGCTCCCATTGTCATAGGAGTCGGCCCCGGATTCTCAGCCGGAAAAGATTGCCATGCCGTTGTGGAAACCATGCGCGGACATAGCTTGGGGCGGGTCATTTATAAGGGCGAGGCCATACCCAACACGAATATTCCAGGCCTGATCGGAGGATATGCCGGAGAGCGTGTTCTGCGCGCACCCAAAGACGGAATCCTGCATGTTATCCGAGAGATCGGTTCTCCGGTAACCGCCGGAGAAATATTGGGTGAAGTGGATGGAACAGCTATGAAAGCCACGATTTCCGGTGTCCTGCGCGGAATCCTTCCGGACGGCACAAAAGTTACAGAAGGTATGAAGGCCGGAGATGTGGATCCCAGAGGAAATACGGAAGCCTGCTACAGCTGTTCTGACAAGGCGCTTGCCGTGGCAGGAGGTGTGCTGGAGGCCATCCTGACCCTCGGCAGATAAAGGAAAATGCTTCAGGCGAACAAAGCCTGAAGCATTTTTCTGCATATCGGTATGACAAACCTTTTCGGTTCCTTAAAAAGCATATCATGATTTTTCATAACCTAGTTTAACACTCGGATAGCCGTGATTACGGGCTGATTTTCTGCAAGGACCGTACCATTTTTATTCTCCACGGGCGTATTCTTGCAAATCTCATCCACGATTTCCATACCATCCGTAACCCAGCCAAAAGCGGCATAGTTCCCATCCAGGAAAAAAGAATCGGATTGGACAATGAAAAACTGGCTTCTGGCGGAGTTATAGTCTTTGCTTCTGGCCATGGAAAGAACGCCACGCTTATGGGAAAGCGTGTTCTCGAACCCGTTCGCTGAGAATTCTCCCTGAACATAATCTTTTGAGCCGCCGGAGCCGGTTCCCGTGGGATCGCCGCACTGAATCATAAAGCCATCCACGATGCGGTGGAAGGTCAAGCCATCGTAGAATCCGCTCTTTACCAGCTTCAAAAAATTTTCCACAGTCTTCGGCGCAACGGAGGAATCCACCACTGCACGAATGACCCCATAATTTTCAACCTCAATTTCAATCTTATGCTCTTTCTTCCCTTTTCCTCCGAAAATAAGAATGCACACCAAGAGCAAAAGAAGCGCAGCAACACCAACAAGAGCAATCGTAAGATTTCTATCTTTTTTCTTCTGCAATTCCTTTTTCTGAGCCGAAGTCAGCGTATTTGCCGGCCTTTTGGAAGATTTCTTTCCCATATGAACCCCCTAGAACTTTGGAAGTGAAATCAAATCTCTCTCATAGAGGGATTGGACCGTCTGAAGAATGCCCAGCTTTGCGTGATTCCATGTCAATCCGCCCTGGAAATACACCGCATATGGGGGACGAATGGGACCGTCCGCCGAAAGTTCAATGGAAGAACCCTGAACAAAAGCGCCTGCAGCCATGATTACCTGCGCATCATAGCCTGGCATATCCCCGGGAACGGGAGTCACATAACTATCCACCGGGGCAGCCTTCTGGATACCCATACAAAAGGCTTCCATTCGCTCTTTTGAACCAAGGGTGACTGCCTGAATGATGTCGTGCCTGGATTCGCTGCCATTGGGAATAACCGGGAAGCCCAACTGCTCATAGAGATTTGCCGCAAAAATTGCTCCTTTCAAAGCTCCCGCAACCACCGTTGGGGAAAGGAAAAAGCCCTGATACATGGCAGGAAGCAGACCTAAACTTGCGCCGACCTCCTGCCCTAACCCGGGAGCGGAAAGACGATATGCGCAGCGGTCAATACAAGCCTTTGTTCCGCAGATATAGCCGCCTATGGGTGCCAGACCGCCGCCCGGATTTTTGATCAGGGAGCCGACAATCATATCTGCGCCCAGATCCGAGGGCTCACGCTCCTCCACAAACTCACCGTAGCAGTTATCCACCATACAGATGATATCCGGCTTGACGGATTTACAGAAAGCAATCAGTTCTCCGATCCTTTCCACGGATAGGGTCGGCCTCGTGGCATAGCCCTTTGAACGCTGGATGGTGACCAGCCTGGTGTTTTCATGAATTGCCTGACGGATGGAAGGATAATCAAAAGAACCATCCGGCAAAAGATCTACCTGACCGTAGGAAATTCCGAATTCCTTCAGGCTGCAGGGAGACTCCCGGATGCCGATAACCTCTTCCAAAGTATCATAGGGCTTGCCCACGGGAGATAGGACTTCATCTCCCGGACGAAGATTCGCAGATAAAGCAACAGCCAAAGCATGGGTCCCGCAGGTTATTTGCGGACGAACAAGGGCGGCCTCTGTATGGAAGGTATCTGCATAGACTCTCTCCAGAGTATCCCGACCGTAGTCATTGTAACCATATCCTGTACTGGCAATGAGACAGGTCGTATCTACCCGGTTCTTCTGCATGGCATAAAGGACTTTTGCCTGATTATACTCTGCCACCCGGTCAATGGATTCAAAGCGAGCTTTCAGCTTTTCCACCGTTTTCTCTCCAAAAGCCAATACCTCCGGAGAGATTCCCATAGATTCATAAATTGAGGATAAATTCATATTGCTCTCCAATCTTGAAGAAATTCCTTATTTCGTCCAGGCGTCTACTAACTCCGAATCCGCAAAAGAAATGACGAGGCGGTGCGGGAGACAAATGATCGGTATCCCGGAGTTTTGATAACCCCTGAGAACACAGATCTGTGTCGGGCAATCTGCTTCCAAAACTGCAATTTTTCCGTTTTTTACGGAAACGATATTGCTCCCCCATCTGCTCTCAACCGTGAGCTCCCGATCCTCCTGCAAGTCAAGCCGATAGCGCTCCTCGCCGTTCACGGAAATAACCGCCTCAGACTTTTCTCCCTGCGTGCCCAGGAAAAGGAGAAAAAGAAGAGAGGCCAGCAGCAATCCTCCTAAAATCAGGAGCCAGAATTTTGTTTTCATGAAGGAAGCACCTCAAATTCCGCACCGTTTATGCAATCCTTTAATCCGGGCGTTACAAATATACTGCCATCTGTTTTTACCAGAACCGCATCCACATTCCCAACCTGCGCAAGGAAGGAAGCTGCGCGGTCAAAGCCCATAACAAACAGGGCCGTGGA
Source organism: Oscillospiraceae bacterium (assembly GCA_045640565.1). Lineage (GTDB taxonomy): Bacteria > Bacillota > Clostridia > Oscillospirales > Oscillospiraceae > RGIG3159. The sequence continues at coordinate 9,937 of JAZUFG010000037.1, forward strand.
AAGGCAGTCTGCCAAAAGCCCGTCATTGACAAGAACCGTTACGGAAGCCAAATCATTGGAAACAGGGGAAGCGGTTTCTGCATCCATGATATGGCAGTAACGAATGCCGTCCTTTTCAAAATAGCGCTGATATCCACCGGAGGTAACAACCGCAGTCTCTCCCACATGCAGAACGCAAAGAGTTACACCCGGATTTTCCGGATCTACAATTCCCACATTCCAAAGAGAACCGTCGGGTTTCAGGCCAAGCGTCTGCACATTTCCGCCAAGGGAAAGAACGCCGGAGGAAATTCCCTCCTCTTTCCACAAGTCCACGATCAGCTGCCCTGCATAGCCCTTAACCGCAGCGCCCAGGTCTACTTTAACGGAGTCCAACCGCGCAAGATTGCCCTCCATGATAACTGAGCCTGACTGAAGTTTCTTTTTCATTTCCTCAATATCGCGATCTGCAGGAACATCATTTTCTCCGCCCAGAAAGCCCCAAAGAGATGTCAACTCATACAAATCCGGACGAAACGCACCGCCCGTCATATCCGATATTTCCAGGCAGCGCCGTATAAGGGCAGCCGTTTCCTCCGTCAAAAGCGCTGTGCCTTCCCGATTCAGACGGGCAATCTCCCCGGAATCCCGCGAAACAGAATAATTGTCCTCCAGACGGTTTACAAGGTCAACGGCATCCGAAAGAGCCTTTTCAGCGCCCTTGCCGTAGGCGGAAAAATTCATAACCGTATCCATGGCAAAGGTTTCCCTGCTTTCGGAAGTCACCATACCGCAGGCAGATACGGAGAGCAAGAGAACGCCGAAAAAAAACACTGTCAAAAATCTTTTCACAGGATCTTACTCTCCTTCTTTTTCTATCTCCGGGCCAACGGAAAAACGCAATGATATACAAAAAAGTCCCATTCCGGTCCTTTTTATGGAATAACGCGGCATATACCGCGGGAATAAACCGACAGCCGGTTCATTCAGCAGATGTTATTATAGCAGAAAAACGAATTTGCTTCCAGCACAAAATGAAAAATATACGTCAAAATATAAAAATAACTGAAAAATTCTAATATTTTGCTTGACTTTGTTCCTTGAATGGTGATATAATTTCACGGCCGCATTGAAGAGGCTGAAGTTGGGTTCTTCCCACGCCTCAAGAGCGAGTCTACAAAAAAGGTAGGTGCAACATCGTATGCAGGCAATCATTGTTACCGGCGGAAAGCAGTACAACGTTCAGGAAGGCGACATCATCTTCGTCGAAAAGCTGAATGCAGAGGCTGATACCACCGTAACCTTCGATCAGGTGCTGGCTATTGTCAACGGTGATGAGTCCAAGTTCGGAACTCCCGTCGTGGCAGGCGCAACCGTGGAAGCCAAGGTCCTCAAAAACGGTAAGGGCAAGAAGATTCGCGTCTTCAAGTACCGCTCCAAGAAGGATTCCAAGAGCTGCCAGGGTCACAGACAGCCCTATACCAAGGTGCAGATTGAGAAAATCGCTTTCTAATGACTAAAGTCGAATTTTTCAACCCTGAAGACAGAATCGAAGGATTCTGTTGCTCGGGCCATAGCGGTTATGCAGAGGAAGGAGCCGACATCGTTTGCGCGTCTGTCTCCGCAGCCGTTAACCTGACAATCACAACCATAGTTGATATTATGGGTGTGAAGGCCAAATGCAAGGTGAATGAAGAAGAGGCCCGAATCACCTTGAAACTTCCCGCTTCCTGTGAGGAACATGAGGATGCCGTGCAGGACTTACTTGCCGGTTTGATGCTCACCCTCTGTGGAATTCGGGATGACTATCCAAATTATATCGAAGTAACGGAGGTGTAAACCATGTTCAAAATCAGCATTCAGTTCTTCGCTCATAAGAAAGGCGGCGGCTCCACTAAGAACGGCCGTGACTCTGAGTCCAAGCGTCTGGGCGTTAAGCGGGCTGACGGTCAGTTCGTTCTGGCCGGCAACATTCTGGTTCGCCAGAGAGGCACCCATATTCATCCCGGTGTGAACGTTGGCATCGGCAGTGATGATACTCTCTTTGCTCTTGTTGATGGCAAGGTCAAATTTGAGCGCATGGGTAAAGACCGCAAGATGGCTTCTGTGTATCCCGTCGAGCAGTAATCTTTGTTGCAGCAAGTCCCGTTACATCTCGTAACGGGACTTTTTCAAGCGATTCTTCCGAAAGGAGGAAGAAAAATGTTTATTGATAAGGCTAAAATATATGTCAAAGCCGGGAATGGCGGAAACGGTGCTGTTGCTTTTCGCAGAGAAAAATATGTGGCAGCAGGAGGCCCTGACGGTGGAGACGGCGGCCATGGAGGCAGCGTAATCCTTCATGTCGATGATAATCTCTCCACCTTGATGGATTTCCGCTACAAACGGAAATACAGTGCCTCTGCGGGTCAGGACGGTGCCGGCGGCATTAAAAACGGCAAGCGGGGTGAAAACCTCGTTATTTCCGTTCCAAGAGGAACCGTTGTGAAGGATGCGGAAACCGGTGCTGTCATGCACGATATGTCCGACAACGAGGATTGGGTCCTTTGCAGAGGCGGAAGAGGCGGCTGGGGCAACAAGCATTTTGCCACTCCAACCCGCCAAGTTCCCCACTTTGCCAAATCCGGACTTCCCGGTGAAGAGCATGAGGTCATTCTGGAACTGAAACTCCTTGCAGACGTGGGCTTGGTCGGATTTCCGAATGTGGGCAAGTCCACTCTTTTAAGCGTCACCTCCAATGCACACCCGAAAATTGCGAATTATCATTTCACCACCTTATACCCCAACCTTGGCGTCATTTATGTGGAGGAAGGCAATTCCTTCGTCATGGCTGACATTCCCGGAATTATTGAAGGAGCGTCGGAAGGGGCCGGCCTGGGGCATGATTTCCTTCGCCACATTGACCGCTGCCGTCTTCTCGTTCACCTTGTGGACGTATCCGGAAGCGAAGGCAGAGATCCGGTTGAAGATTTTGAAAAAATCAATGAGGAATTGGAAAGCTATTCTCCCGAGCTTGCCTCCCGTCCCATGATCGTCGCCGCCAATAAGGTTGACCTTCTCCCTGAAGGCAGCGATAACCTTAACCGACTCAAAGCCAAGGCCGAAGAGGCCGGTCTCCCCTTCTATGTCATTTCCGCAGCCTCTTATCAGGGCACCAAGGAATTGGTTCGTAAGATCAGCTTCATGCTCAAGGATCTTCCTCCCGTTCAAATTTACGAGGAAGAATATGTGCAGCCCCTCCATGAGGCCGGTGATTCCCATGAGCTCTTTATTCATAAGGAAGGCAATGACTGGATGATCGAAGGCGACTGGCTGGCTCAGCTTGTCAACGATATCAATTTCAGCGATTTTGAATCCCGGAACTATTTTGACCGTCAGCTCCGCAAATCCGGCCTTTTTGAAAGGCTGGAGGAGATGGGAATAGAGGATGGAGACTCTGTCATCATCTACGATTTTGAGTTTGACTACGAGAAATAATTTCTTGCTTTTCATTCGTTAATATGCTAGGATATAGGCGTAGATACTTCTGAATTGAGGGAGTAGCAAGCGCTCCGGCGCAGCAAGTCAACATTCCCGGCCTTTGGCCTGGCTTGCTTTAATTTGCGAGACTCATGTATGTTCTGCATACATGGGCTATATAAAATTGCACCGTGTATGCACTGCATGCACGGTTTTTTATTGAGGAGAAAAAAATGAAGCACTATTTGGAAGACACTCAGACCGTACTCAATGAGGTCAAGAGCTCGGACGAAGGCCTCAGCTCTCAGGAAGCTGCTGCCCGCCAGGCAGCAAACGGAAAGAACAAGCTGAAGGAAGCCGAAAAGGAAAGTCTTTTCCGGAAATTTCTGAATTCCCTGGCTGACCCCATGATCATCATGCTGATCATCGCAGCAGGTATCCAGGCTGTAGTGACCGTATTGGAGACCGGAGGCAATTTTACCTTCTCAGATTTTGCCGATGTATTGGTAATTCTGGTCGTCGTAATCATCAATACCGTCATGAGTCTGGTTCAAGAGAGCAAGGCAGAAGCAGCCATGGATGCCCTTATGGAAATGACTGCCGCAACCTCGAAAATCCTAAGAGACGGTGAAGTGCGGGTCATCAAAAGTGAAGACATCGTTGTTGGCGACGTTGTCATCCTGGAAGCAGGCGATGCAGTTCCCGCAGACTGCCGAATTCTGGAATCTCACAGCTTAAAAGCAGAAGAAGCTGCCCTGACCGGTGAATCCGTGCCTGTAAGCAAGATCGCTGACCTTCTCCTTTGCAAGGACGGTAAGGAAGACATCACTTTGGGTGACAGAAAGAATATGCTCTACAGCGGTTCCACCATTGTGTACGGGAGAGGCCGTGCTGTTGTGACCGCTGTCGGAATGGACACCGAAATGGGCAAAATTGCGGATGCTCTCTCCATGGCAGAAAAAGAAGAAACACCTCTGCAGAAGAAAATGGCAGAGCTTTCCCGTTTCCTGACAAAGCTCGTCATTGGAATCTGCATTCTTGTCTTTGCCGTTGGTATCGTTGAATCCCTGATCATTACCGACCAGGCTTTCTCCTGGAAGCTTCTGGGAGCCAGCGGACTGGATACCTTCATTGCAGCGATTGCGCTGGCTGTCGCCGCCATACCGGAAGGGCTTCCTGCCGTTGTCACCATTATTCTCTCCATCGGCGTCACCGCCATGTCCAAGAGGCAGGCGCTGATCCGGAAACTGACCGCCGTGGAAACCTTAGGATGTACCCAGATCATCTGCTCCGATAAAACAGGCACCCTCACCCAAAACAAAATGACCGTTGTTGACAGTTTCGGCGGAAATGATGACCTGACTGCCAAAGCCATGGCTCTTTGCTCCGATGCGGAAATCAAGCCCGGCGAAAGCCAATCCGTCGGCGAACCTACGGAGTGTGCGCTTGTAAACTATGCCAACAAATTGGGTATGCCAAAATATGCGCTTTCCGAGAAAGAGCCCCGCGTCGGTGAAGCTCCCTTTGACTCCATGCGTAAAATGATGTCCACTATCCACAAGGAAGAAAGCGGATTCATTCAATACACAAAGGGTGCTGTGGATGTCATGCTTTCAAGATGTACCGGCTATCTGAAAGACGGCCAGATCCTTCCCATGACAGACGCTTATCTTAACGAAATCAAAACTGCCAATAAATCTTTTGCTGACCGGGCCCTCCGCGTTCTTTGCGCTGCCTACCGCAGCTATGATATCCTTCCCGCCTCTATGGAGCCGGAAGACCTGGAGCATGATCTGATCTTCGTCGGCATCGTCGGCATGATCGATCCCTGCCGCCCCGAAGTCTATGATGCAATCGCGAAATGCCGGGAAGCCGGAATTCGCCCCATTATGATCACCGGTGACCACAAGGATACTGCTGTTGCCATTGGCAAGGACCTCGGCATTATTCATGATGTTTCTGAGGCTGCAGTCGGCGCTGAGCTGGACCAATACAGCGATGAAGAGCTCATTGACATCGTTCCGAAATATTCTGTCTATGCCCGTGTGCAGCCCGAACACAAGACGAGAATTGTACGGGCATGGAAAGCACGCGGCATGGTCACCGCCATGACGGGCGACGGCGTAAACGATGCTCCCTCCATCAAGGCTGCGGACATCGGTATCGGCATGGGAATTACCGGTACGGATGTCACCAAGGGTGCTGCGGATATGGTGCTTGCAGATGACAATTTTGCAACCATCGTGAATGCTGTCGAAGAAGGCCGAAAGATCTATAACAATGTCTGCAAAGTCCTTCAATTCCAGCTATCCACAAACATGTCCGAAGTCATTATTATGTTCTTCGCTTCCCTCTTTAATTTCAGGATACTCTCCCCCGTTCACCTGCTTTGGATCAACATGGTCACTGACTCTCTGCCAGGTCTGGCCCTGGGTATGGAGAAAGCCGAGGGAGACCTCATGCGGAAAAAGCCCCGTTCTTCAGAGGATGGGATCTTCTCCCACGGTGCCGGTGTATCCATGGTGTGGCAGGGAATTTATCTGGCCCTGATTGAAATTGCCTCCTATCTGATCGGATATCACTTGGAGCTTGGAACTCTTTCCGGCATCTTCAAAGGCACTGTTTGCATCAATGCCATGGCCATGGCTTTCCTTACCGTAAACTTTGCGGAAATGATGTGTGCCATCAATATGCGTTCCCAGCAGGGAAGCATTTTCTCCAAGGAAATGCTGAAAAATGTCAATTGGTGGCTGGTGGGAGCATTTGCCGTAACAACTGTTCTGACTCTTGCGGCGATTTATACTCCCGGCTTGCAGCAGGTCTTTGATATTGAGCCCGGAACCTTCCAGGCCAGCGAACTGCTCATTTCCATCGGCCTTGCTCTTTCCACACTTCCCGTTTTTGAATTCGGCAAATGGATCCACCGGAGATCCGAAAAAGAATAAATCAAGTCTTTCCACGCCTTGATCATAACAAGCGGCTCAGGTATTCCCTGAGCCGCTTTCTTTCTGCCAAGTCAATTTAGTTTGCTATTCTTTTTCGAATATAAAGGGTGCGGGATTGAAAGCAAAAAAGCGAATAAATGCAAATGTTGATGACGGCATTCAGTGCGGTTTCCGCAGAGAGATATTCCCTTGCATACAGAGTATTCACCGCAAAAGTATAAAGTGCCCTGCAAATTCCCAAAGCGCATACGATCAGGAGAAGCCAATAACAGGCATTCGATGCCGAAGTATTCCAAAAATAGAAATATGCGCTGACTGCAGCGGCCGCGCAGACCAGCGCAGGAAACAGAGCAGTAAGCCAATTGGCCTGCCCCACAGCAGAAACGGCTGTCATTAAATTCTTCATAAATGCGGGCAGGAAGAAAGTCAGCATCACAACCCCCACTTTTTTTGCAGACAAGCTTCCTCTCAAAAGCCACAGAAGACCTGCTGAGAAGCCTGCCATCCCAATGAGTATACTCAAAAAATGAACTCCCAGCCGACACAAATCCCACAATGACAGATCCAGATTAGGGAATCGGATCAGAATACCCAATAACGAAATCAAATAGCAGGTTATAATGGCAGTAAAAAGAAGAACTGTCAGGCGGTTGGTCATCTTTCTTTCTGTAAGAGGACTCCTTTCCAGAATTTGCGATGGCTCTTCATCGGAAAGAAGGTCCCCAACATCTACCTCCAAAACCTGCGAAAGCTTCTTCACTGTCAGAAGGTCGGGATAGCGCTCCCCTCCCTCCCAACGGGAAACCGTTTGTCTGGTAACATAAAGCTTTTCTGCAAGAGACTGCTGGGTGATTCCCTTTGCTTCTCTTGCTCTTCTCAGTTGTTCACCAAATTCAGGCATAGTCCATAATCTCCTTTCAAAAAGTCTTGCTCCTTCAAGCATGCGTGAATTATCCTAACTCTGGCATAGAAAAGCAAGCACCGTCTTCCAAAATGATGTTACCGTATCGGTAACATGACCATTTCCATTTGTATTGGCATCCAACTGCATCGGACAGAAAAGAAAAAAGACACAGCCAACTTGCAAACCGGCTGTGTCTTTTTCTTGACTATCCAATTACTTTTGAAGCGCACGGTCCAACCAAACAGAACCGACATCCAGCGCTGTGTAGAAGCCGTCCTTCTCACTCTTCTTGACAATACGGTCTCTTGCTTTCGCATTGGGATCCGTGAGCTGAAGCTCAACGGAGACCTTGGTGGAAAGAGCCAGATCATTGAAATCCTTGCTCTCCAAAATCTGAAGCATAACAATATGGGTATCAGCCATGGAACCGTAGTAAACCAGGTTATCCTTTCTCATTAAAGGATGCCCTTTATACATCAAAGTCTTATTTTCTGCCATAATCTATCTCCTTTCAAATCGTTACAAACTCAAATCAGCCTTCTTTGATGGCTTTATTCCTTGCAATATTGATGGGACCTTCTGTCATTTTATTCATCCAGTCAATGCTTCTGCCGCAGCCCAAAGCGCAGCAGGAGTCTGCATCATCCGCCACATTTACGGGAAGATGGGTCACATCCGCCAGCAGTCTGTCAATACCCCAGATCTGGCTGCAGCCACCGGTCAAGGTGATACCGTTTACTGCCAAGTCTCCAATCAGCTGCGGATCCGTCCGATCAAGCACATTCAGAACTTCTTCTGCAATCAGTTTGGCAACAGGCAGCATTGCCTCAACGATGTCATCCTCCGTAACAACAACTTCCTTGAAGGATGAGGTCTTTCCGCTTCTCCCGCGGACCTCCATGCTGAAACCGTCCTGCCGCGGATAGACACAGCCGATGGTCATTTTAATTTCTTCCGCCGTGTTCTTTCCAATGACTAAATTATACTTTTTCCGGATATAGCGGATGATCGCTTCATCAAAGGCTTCGCCGGCAGACTTAATGGAGGAAGACTGGACGACACCATTCATGCTGAGAACAGCAATATCTGTGGAACCGCCTCCGATGTCCACAACCATATATCCGCCGGGCTGGTCGATCCGCAGGCGGGCACCCAATCCGGAGGCCAACGGGGACTCAATCAAATAAACACGGCGTGCGCCGGCTTCCATCATGGCCTGAATCACAGCGCGCTCTTCAACCTCGCTGATCCCCGAGGGAACAGATACTATGACACGGGGCTTAATAAAAGCAAAGCGCATCACTTTCCTGAGAATTTCCGCCATCATTTTCTCAGTCAGATCATAGTCAGAGATCACGCCATTGCAAAGGGGATGCAAAGCCACAACATTTCCTGGGGTTCTTCCCAACATATTTCTTGCAGCAGCGCCGACCTGAAGGACCTTTTTGGTCTGCCGATCAATCGCAACAACCGCAGGCTCCCTCAAAATAATGCCTTTCCCCTCGGCAAAAACCACCACATTCGTTGTGCCGAGATCAATTCCCAAATCTCTTGTAAGTTTCATCAAATCACCCTACTCTTCTGTCATCATGAGTGCAATACAGGAAACCTTAGATGCTCCCGCACGGACTAACATCTGCGCAGCTTCCGACAGTGTAGCCCCCGTGGTGCAAATATCATCCAGTAAAAGGAGCTTCTTGCCCGAAATCAATTCCGGATCCCGTGCTGAAAAAGCGCCCTTTATATTTTTTCTTCTTGCCTCCAGCCCTCCGGCTTCCGATTGTCGGCCGGTGTGCCTTTTTTTCAGGGTTTTGACAAGTGGAAGCCCCGATATCTTTGAAAGCTCCTTCGCCAAAAGTTCCGTCTGGTCATAACCGCGCTCCCAAAGGCGCCTGCGGCTAACAGGAACAAAAGTCAACACCTCTGCATCTATGCCCTCCAGACTATGGAGCATCATACGAGCGAAGGGCGCAGCATAAGAAATATGCCCTTCAAACTTATAACGGATCATGGCATCCTTTGCAATTGCGGAATATCGCAGCGGAGCGCGGCAGAAAGAAGCATTCTCAATGATGCGGATGTTATCATTCTCCGGAAGCTCCAAAGCACAGGAGCAACAGTAATCCTTTTCTCCCTTTTGAAGGAGATTCCGACAAAAAACACATTTCGGCGGAAAGAATAAATCCAGAATATGTTCTGAAAGGCTCATCGCTCTTGACCCATACGAATCTTCAAACCGCTATAGCGGCGGGAACGAAGATTGTTATTCACCATGTACTCCACGGCCCGCTCATCTCCGACAATAATCAGCAGGTCCTTTGCCCGCGTTATAGCGGTGTAAAGAACATTTCTCGTCAAGAGCAAGGAAGAGCCCTGAAGCGCAGAGAGAATCACGGCACGGTACTCACTTCCCTGACTCTTATGGACTGTCATAGCGTAGGCCAATTCCAACTCAGAGAGCAAATCATAGCTATAGTTGACTATGCGGTCATCAAAAGCAACCACAAGAATCTCCTGCTCCGGATTGATAGAACGAATCAAACCCACATCTCCATTAAAGATACCGGTCCCGACCTCAGAACTGTTCTCCTTTTTCCACATTATATCATAGTTATTCCGGATTTGCATTACCCGATCCCCTTCACGGAAGGTAAAATCGCGGAATATTTTTTCTTTTTTCCCGTTTCCGGAAGGATTCAGGGCAGCCTGTAGGGCTAAATTCAAGTTTCTCGTTCCGGTTTCATACTTTTTGCTGGGACAAAGAACCTGGATTTCCTCCGGAGGAATATCCATCTTTTCCGGCAATCTGCGTTTGCAGAGATCCGAAATCAATTCTACGGCTTTCTGCGGATCTGTCTCCCGCATGAAAAAGAAATCCCGATCCCGTACATTCAACGCAGGCATTTCTCCCCGGTTGACTGCATGCGCATTCATGATAATAAGGCTTTCCTTGGCCTGACGGAAAATTTCCTTCAGGGAGATAATCGGAATCGCCCCCGAACGAATCAGATTGGAGAAGAGATTACCGGGCCCAACAGAGGGAAGCTGATCCGGGTCTCCCACAAGAATAAGACTGCAGTTCCTTGGCAAGGCATGCATGAGCGCAGCCATAAGAAGAATATCCACCATGGATGTTTCATCCACGACCATCACATCCGCATCCAGAGGATCACTTTCATCCTTCAGAAAAATGGGTTTCCCCGTAGATTCGCTGTACTGAACTTCCAGCAGGCGATGAATGGTGGATGCGTCTCTTCCCGTCAGTTCCGTCAAACGCTTTGCGGCACGGCCTGTGGGCGCAGAGAGGAGAGTCTTTTTTCCCAGCAGATCAAAGAGTTCCAGGATTCCCTTCAGGGTTGTGGTCTTTCCTGTTCCGGGACCGCCAGTCAAAATCATGACACGGCTTTCTGCCGCAAGCAGAATCGCTTCTTTTTGCGCATCTGCGAAAACGATCCCGCAGTTTTCTTCTATTAAATCCAAATATCTTCCTGCATTCTTAACTTTGACAGGCGGCATGGCAGTCATGGAGAGGAAACGCTCTGTCAAATAGCTTTCCGCCTCATAAAGTTCCGGCAAATAAACTGCCGTAATGCCGGAGATCTTATCGGTGATGACTCTTCCTTCTTCTACCAGGGATTCCAGAGCATTCACTACCCTTTCTTCCCCGAGATTCAAAAGCTGCACCGTTGCAGCGACCAGTTTATCCGCAGGCAAAAATGCATGGCCGTTCAAAGTGTTATGACTCAGCTCAAAGAGAATCCCGGCAGATACTCTGCGCATATCCTCGCCGCTCATGCCGATTTCAAGGGCGAAAGTGTCAACCTTGGCGAACTCGGCTCCGAAGTCCGGCTCGGCCAGAATATAGGGATTCTCATCAAGAGCTTCCATGGCGGAAACGCCGAAAATTCGGAAAAGGGGCATGGCATATTCCGGAGCAAGACCGTGCGCAGACAAGTATTCAATCAGCCTGCGTATAGCAATCTGCCGCTTATAAAGCTTTCCGATCGTTTCAGCCTTTTCCCTGCTGATCCCGGGAATTTGCGCAAGCCTTGCCGGCTCACGTTCAAGCACATCTAAAGACATCCGCCCAAAGGCATCCACGATCCTTTGCGCTGTACGAGGACCGATTCCGCGGATAGCCCTGGAGGAAAGAAAGGCCAAAATATCCTCTTCCGATTCCGGCATGAGGCGCTCCAAAAACTCCGCCTCAAACTGCTTTCCATAGGTAGCATGGACTGTCCAACGGCCGGTAACAAGCAAGCGCTCCCCCACTGCAGCCATGGGAACGACGCCGACAACGCAGGAATCCTCACCGTCATCCCGATGAAGGGTCAGGACAGTATATCCGTTCTCTGTATTCTGAAAAGAAATTTTGCGAATCGTACCCTGCAAGATTTCTTCCGAATCCTGATACAAGACAGCCGCCCCCTTTTATCATTTTTTCTATGATAACACATTTCCCTTTCGTTCACAAGGAGAAATCTTCAACAGCAGATAATTCGCAAAAGATAGACTTGACATAAACCCGGTAAAAGGTTAGAATAGAGGAAAATTAAAGATTTCATCAAGAGTGACGGAGGGATCGGCCCCATGATGTCACAGCAACCTGCGTATGCAAGGTGCTAATTCCGGCGATGGTGCAAGATGAGACTTTCATTTACGTTTGTTAGTCCCGCTTGAACAGCGGGATTTTTTCTTGCTGTTTTTCATTGTAATCGGCCGTGAGTCATCTTTTGCTATCTCTTTAATTGTATTACCGTATATCAATCAAAGGAAGGAAAAATATGTTTGAAAAAGTAAATCCCGCACATCCCGATAAGATTGCCGACAGAATCGCCGGTGCCCTTGTTGATTTAGCTTACCAGAAATGCCGCGATCCCAAAATTGCCGTTGAAGTTCTGATCGGCCACGGTGTTTGTCACATTATCTCCGAAAGCTCTGTGAAGCTTTCCAAAAAGGATATTGAGGCTGCTGTGAAAAGAATCGGCGGTAACCTTACTCTTGATTATGTTGAAGTATCTCAGGATGAGCATCTTGCCCAAAATCAAAAGGATGCTATCCGCTGCGGTGATAACGGAATCTTCAAGGGTATGCCCGTGACTGCTGAGCAAAAGAAGCTTTGCTTGATCGCGAAGAAAATCTATTCCGAATTTTCAACCGACGGCAAATATATTATCGATCACAACAAGCGGCTCGTTATTTGCCAGAGCAATGCAAAGGAAGAAGCTCTTCGGAGTCAATATCCTTCTGCAGAGATCAATCCTCTTGGTTTCTGGACCGGCGGAACAGATGTGGATACCGGCGCAACCAACCGGAAATTGGGAAGTGATATGGCTGACAGTGCAACCGGCGGCGGCCTTCACGGAAAAGATCTTTCCAAGGCAGACGTGAGCATCAACATCTATGCATTCCTGAAGGCTCAGGAAACAAGGAAGCCTGTTCACATCTGTTGTGCGATCGGAGACGACACGATTGACGGAAAGCCCTATTCTGAAATTGTTGAAATAGCCCGGGATTATATTAAAAACGTCGGCGGATTTGAAAAATTTGCCGAGTGGGGTCTTGTCACCGAATAAAAAGCTGGGATATCCCTATACGAATGTCTATTTATCCTTCGCAGATTTCTGCGAAGGATTTTTCTATGTAAAAGAATCAAAATAAAGGTTGACAGGATTTCTACCGCATGATAGAATACGGGACACAGTTAGGAGCTTGCACGGGCCTTTAGCTCAGCGGTCAGAGCCCCCGGCTCATAACCGGTTGGTCCAGGGTTCGAATCCCCGAAGGCCCACCATCTATCTAGGGGTATAGCTCAATTGGTAGAGCGGCGGTCTCCAAAACCGTAGGCTCAGGGTTCAAGTCCTTGTGCCCCTGCCAGAATGACGCTCCGGAATTCTTGGAATTACGGAGCGTTTTTCTTTATCCTGATGGATTTTGCACACAAAATGTTTGATTTTTGCCACTCCGTGTTTCCGCCTTTTCGTGTTTTCCCTTATTTTTTCCCTTACTGTGCAGAATTTGTTTCCCTTATGG
>JAZUFG010000038.1:0-13135 GCA_045640565.1 Oscillospiraceae bacterium
GGTGCATGCCCTGATCCGGGGTCTTCTTCTGCTCATTCTATTCCGTGCGCCGATAGGTAAAGTTTTGTGGATTCCAGGCAGCGAAGGGCATGTCCTTGAACACCAAGCTCCCGTATGTGCTCCAGATTGGGAAGCTCAATGGAAAGCACTGTGTCCGGAAGGGCCCCAACCATGGCAGCGATATCCATAATTCCCTCTCCGGGGTAGTATCTTGCTTCTCGGGCAGTATAGAGCATAAGGTCATCCTTGATGTTATCCAGGACGGGATCTCCATCCGGACCTGCAGGCCCATCGCAGAGATGCATGAAGCGGAAATAGTTCTTATCCGCTCTCTTCAATTCCTCCGCAGTAACTCCGGCCCGCCCCGCATGGAGCGTATCCACCATGAGGAAGAGATTCCCGCAGCGAAGGTGCTCCAAAAGGGTGATGCCTTCCTGCAGATTCCGAACACCAGCCCAGGGCAGGAATTCCAGGTCCACACAGAGTCCATAACCCTTTGCCATCTCACAGAGTTTTCCCATGGAATCCGCATAAAAACTCTTATCCCGGGTCCAAATACTGCTGAGAAGATCCGTGGCTCCCAGCTCCGCCGCTTTTTCCAAGGCCGGCTCATATTCTTTTATATCCAGGTCCGGGCGAATTCTTGCCAACTCAATATCATTCAGCTTCATGCCGTATTCCTTCAGAGCATCTTTCACTTCCCGGAACAGAGCAGGATCCCTGTGAAGGAGAAACTCCGGCTCCCCCGGAAGATGCATGGGAATGGTACGAAGGGATACAAAGTCATATCCGCACTCCTTTGCAATCCGAATCTGCTCTGCAGGGGAGGTCCCGGGGACTGTCAGATAGGCTAAAGAATATTTTTTTGCCATAGGAAATGCACCTCTTCTTATGCGTGGTGGGATTTCAAATGATTGGGGGCAAGATAGTTTCCGGCCTCATCAGGGAGAAGTCTTCCATCCTTGACACAATCCTTGGGAGAATAAATATCGTTTATATTCCAGCAGCCGGGAGTGGGGACCACGATATTCTCCATGGGGGCCTCCACCAGGAAGGGACGGCCGGCGCGGTTTGCCGCAATTGCCTTTTCCATAGCGGGCTTGAATTCTTCGGCACTCTTTACACAGATAGCCTCCACACCGTAGGCCTTGGCCACATCTGCCCAACGAGGGCTATAGCGATTGCCGCAGCTATCCTTAAACTCCGTGCCGAATTTATGGCCGTAGTTTGCATTTTCCAGACCCGCAATCGTCCCGAAGGCAGAATTATTCATGACCACGAATGTGCAGGCAATGCCATGCTCCACAGCACCGGCTAATACGGAAGGATTGACTCCGAAGCCGCCATCGCCGGTCAAGGTAATGGCAATACGGTCCGGAGCAGCCAATTTTCCTCCCATGACTGCAGAAGCGCCAAAGCCCATATTCGCCAAACCGGAGGAATGATGAATGCTCCCCGGAATCGTAATATCAAACTGCTGGGCAACTCCGTTTTTGTTCCAGCCCACATCCGTAAAAATAAGGGCATCCTCGGGCAGGACTTCCTTTACATCTTTTAATATCCTTTGGGGCGCCATGGGGAAGCGGCTGTCATTGGAAATCTCCACATTGGAAGCTTTAAAATCCGCCTTGGCCCCGGCGATCTGTGCGCGCAGTTCGGGATTCTTTTTACCCTCCGGGCAAAGCTCTTTGACAGCGGCCAGAATTTGTGCAAGAGCCAGTTTTATATCTCCCACAGCCCCGATAGAAACGGGATAATTTCTTCCGATCTCATTGGGGTCAATGTCTACCTGAAGGAATTCCGTGTTGGCAGGGGTAAAAGTCACCCCCTGATACCAGCTGGAACTATCCGCCTCTGCAAAGCGAGTTCCTAATCCCAATATAACATCCGCATTGTTGGTTAAGGAGTGGGTAAATTCCAAGCCCCAAAAGCCGGTCTGGCCAACCATCAGGGGATGAAGGTCGGAGAGACATCCATGACCTGCAAGGGTCCGCGACACGGGAATATCCAAAAATTCCGCAAGAGCCTGCAGTTCCTCCGAAGCCCGGGCAAGAAGGACGCCACCGCCGGCATGGATGAGAGGCCTTTTTGCCTTAACCAGTTTCTCAGCAATGGCTTTGGCAGCTGCCGGGTCAATAGCAGGCTTTGCAGTCAGCGGTGCATCATGATAGGTTCGTTCCCATAGATCTTCTCTTACCGCCCGGGAGAACATGTCCATAGGCATATCAATCAGGACAGGACCGGGGCGGCCGGATTCTGCCAAACGGAAAGCCCTATCCAGAATATCCGGCAGCGCATCCGGGTTATCCACCCGCCAAGCCCGCTTGACCACCGGCTCCAGAAGCCGGTATTGATTGCCGTCCTCCTTCAGCTGAACCTCCTGATGAGGGTGCTTCCCGAAATAATAGCTCGGCACATCCCCGGCAAAGACCACCATGGGGATAGAATCCAAGGACGCGTTTGCCACACCGGTGATAACATTTGTAATGCCGGGGCCCAAATGGCAGAGCACTACAGATGCCTTATGGGTCACACGGGCATAACCGTCTGCTGCACCGGAAGCAATGGACTCGTGCCGCATACCGATATACTCAATTTTCTCGCTTCTGGAGAGAGCATCCAACATCCCGATAACCGTATGACCGCAGAGTCCGAAAACTTTTGTCACACCCCTGCGCTCCAGGTAGTCAACAATACATTCTGCAAGTAATTTCATAGTTTATCCTTTCTTAATTGGAAACGGCATGCTGCCGACATCTGAATACGCAGGCGGCAATTCTCCTGTACGCTGCGCCTTCCCGCTCAGAGTTGGATCCTTTTCCCTTCCTCAGCGGAAACATAGGCAGCGTAAATCACCTTCATCGTATCATAAGCCAGGCGGAAATCCGACTCCGGTTTTCTGCCGTCTGCAATGCAGTTTACAAAGGCATCCAATTCCTCCGCATAACCCCGAAGGGTCTCTTCCGCAACCAGGACCTTGTTCCAGCCGGTTTTCGCCTTCATATTCTCGGAGATATAGACATTCTCCAAACCATCCTGGTCCATAAAATAGGTGGACATGTTGTCTGCCATCGTCATATTGCAATCCATGACACCGTCGTTGCAATAGAGCTTGATGCTGTTATGAATACCGCCCATGGTATTGTCATTGCAGAGAATCACGGACTTGCTTCCATCCGAGAAAGTAATTGTGACCGTGGAAAAATCCTCCACATCCACCGGGTTTGCCATGATGTATTTCCGCTCCTCTTCACGGAGCTTTGCAGAAATCCTCCCAACCTCCGCCGAAACACTGACGGGAAGGATCTGCTCTCCGTGGGCCTCTGCTTCCACCTGTTTGAGATAGAGGACTCCGGCAATCGGGTGGGAACCCAAGCGCATGAGAGTACCGCCGCCCACCTTTGCCCAATGGGAGGACAAAACAGAGGTGGAACCGTGAATACTGCAATCACCCACGGAATAAAGGACCCGGGATTTTTTTGCCCGAAGAATTTCTGCGGCTTTTACGATGGCTGGAGAATAGATATAGTTTTCCGCATAAAAGAAGCTCTGTTCGCTCTGCTCCACAGCACGCTTGACCTTCTCCAGGTCCGCCATCATAACTTCGAACATTTTACGCTTGGAAACCCGGTCTCCTATGGGTTCCGGGTCGCCCGGCAGTCCGAAATAGCCGCTCAAAGGCTTTTCACAAATGACATGTTTCCCTGCCTTCATGGCTTTTGCCGCGAAATCCACATGCAAAACCGGAGGAAGTGTGATGTCAATAAGGTCAATCTCCGGATCCTTCAGGATGCTTTCATAATCGGGGGTGGCCTCCTCAAAACCCCATTTTCCCTTCAGGGCTTCAGCTCGCTCCATGTTGCTGTCGCAAACCGTCTTCAAACGGATGGGAACACTGAAAACTTTGCGATAGGCATTGCAGTGAAAATTTCCGGCAAATCCGGCGCCGATGATGGCAACAGTAATTGATTTCATATCCATTTCCTCTTATTTCTTTCTAACGGGAAGTTCCCGAATCAATTCGCTTGCTTTTCCCGCACGGAGAAGATAGCTGTCGGTGGAATGTCCCAGCAGTTCACAAAGGTACCGACTGACCTCCAGGACTTTGTCCAGCTGAATTCCTGTTTCTATGCCGCAGCCTTCGCACATGTGGATGAGGTCCTCGCTGGAAAGGTTTCCCGCAGCCCCCGGAACAAAGGGACAGCCGCCTACTCCCGCAAAGGCAGAATCAAAGCGAGTGAAGCCCTCGCTCATGCCTGCAAGCACATTGGACATTCCCAAGCCCCGTGTGTTATGGAAATGCAGCCACCAGGTAACCTGGGGGTAATCTTTCTGCATCTCCCTGCAAATGCCCGCTACCTGCCTGGGGAAGGCCTGCCCGGAGGCATCCGAAAGGGATATTTCCGTCACTCCGGCATTCAAATAAGCCTCAACGATCTCCTTCACGGTGGAGACGGAAATCTCCCTGTCCCATGGGGACCCGAAGGCCATGGAGATTGAACCGGAGCAATCTATGCCGGCTTCCCCGGCAGCAGCAACGCACTCCCCGAAACGGGCAACCGACTCTGCAGGCGTGCAGCCCAGATTGGCAATATTATGAGCAACGCTGGCGCTGACATTCAGCTTGACCTTTTTGCAGCCGCAGGCAGCAGCCCGCTCCACGCCCTTTAAATTCGCAATCAGTGCCCTATACTCTGTCCCCGGACGGGGATTCAGGCGGCGGAAGAGTTCATCCGTGGTTTCCATTTGGGGAACAGCCTTTGGGCTCACAAAAGAACCAACCTCTATCACAGGAAAGCCCGCAGCCGTGCAGCCGTCGATCAAAGCCAGTTTTTCTTCAACACTGAGCAGCTTTTTCTCGTTCTGCAGGCCATCCCGGGGTCCGACCTCACAGACAGTAATTTTCTCAGCAAATTTCATGGCTTACTCCGTATCCATCCCGTCCTTGTAGAAGTCACCGAAGAGCTCCTGCAGAGAGGGCATATCCTCGGGAATGGGACGGGCAACCCAGGTGGTGTTCATATAATGCTTCAGGCTGACATTTTCTGAAACAATGTTTCCGCCCCAGGTTCCGCAGCCCATGGAGGATGTTGGGGGCATACCGTTAGTGGCTGAGCCCGCATTTCCCTTATTATTGGGCTGCCGAACCATAATCCTGGAAACAGGCGCTGCCAAGCCCAGGCGGTGAATATGGTCGTCATCCCAGGAATAGATGCCGCAGGAGTGGCCTTTCCCGCCCACTTCAAAAACAGCCCGCATCATATCCAGCGCATTCTCAAACTCCCCTTCATATTTGAAGAGGGTAAGCAGAGTGGTCAGCTTTTCGGAAGAGAAGAGGTAGTCCTTACCGATCTGCCCGATCCCCCCGCCGGTAACAGCAATAAACTTTCTATCCTCAGGAATGGAGAAGCCGGCGATCTCCGCCAATTTCTGGGGAGCGACGGCAACCGTATTTCCTGTTCGATGACCTTCTTCATCCCACATAGCCTTTTGGATGAGTTCTGCCTCAGAGGGGCTTGCCAAATAGGCGCCCTCTGCCACCAAAGCCCGGACCATAGCATCATAGACAGACTCGTGAATGATCAAGTTTCCGTCGCAGGAGCAGCCGGAACCGAAATCTGATGTCTTGGATATCCTGGTATTTCTGGCAGCTTCTGCCTGCCGTTCAGGACTATCCGCTGTATTATCAATAATAACCGTTGCATTGCCTGCACCGGAACCGTAGGCGGGAGTTCCGGAGGAGTACGCTGATTTTACCATGGGCCTTCCGCCTGTGGCGATAACCAGATCACAGCGCTTCATGAGCTCCTGCGTCAAAGCAATGGAAGGCTGCTCGATTCCCTGGATAATATCTGCAGGGGCACCCTCCCGGACCAAAGTATCCCGAATGATTTGGATGCACTTCATGGTTACCTTTTTGGCCCGCGGGTGGGGAGAACAAATCATGACATCTCTGGCCTTAATGGCATAGATGATCTGCCCCGCAGGGGTAAGACAAGGATTCGTTGTGGGTACCAGGGAAGTGATCACGCCAACGGGTTTCGCATATTTTACAAGCCCCTTTTCCGGGATCTCCTCAATGACACCCACGCTTTTATTCCGCAGGCAGTCCCGTAAAATAAGCTTCAGCTTGTTTCTCTTATTTCTTTTGGTCACCTTATCGCCCAGCCCGGTCTCGTCCACAGCCTCATCACTGAGCTGAGCCCAGACCTTCAGGTCATAGAGAGAGGCCGCAACAGCCTGACAGAGACGGTCCACCCGCTCCTGGTCATAGCTTTCGATCACAGCGGCAGCCTTTCTGGCCTTTGCCACCATTTCTTCAATCATTACAATGTCTTCCGGGGTTACTTCTCTTCCCATATTATCTGCTCCTTTCCGGGTCCTTTTTCATAAAGATTTCCTTATGCTAAATGTAGCACAAATTTTATCCCCCGTCCAATAGAGTTTTTCAATTTATTCTATAGATTTTTCCTTATAATTTCTCTTGACGAAGGGTTTTTCTCCGATTATGATAGCCATGGAATTTTCCGAAAGTGAGGCATTCTACATGACACTTTTACAGCTGCAATACTTCCTTTCCTTAGCTAAAAGTCTGCATTACACAAAAACCTCCGAGCAGCTTCATATTTCTCAACCCTCACTCAGTTATGAAATCCGGGAACTTGAAAAGTCCCTCGGGGTTCCTCTTTTTGACAGAAGAAAGCGAAGAATAGCTTTGACCGATGAGGGCCGAGCCTTTTTGCCCTATGCCGAAAAAGCTCTCTCCACCCTGGAAAAGGGCAGTGATCTTCTCCGCCATATGGGACAAAAAAAGCGGGGTGAAATTCGCCTTGGCTATTTCCACTCTGTTGCAACGCCACTGATTCCGGACTTGGTGGACGGTTTTTATGAAGAGTACGGGAAAGAAACACTCTTCCGCTTTACGGAGAGCAACTCCAGAGAAATATCTTTTCTTCTGCAAAATGGCGAATTGGATCTTGCTTTTACCCCGGAGCCGGTCGACGGTATGGAATCTGTTTCCGTTATTCGGCAGCCCCTTTTTTGCTGTGTCAATGAGAAGCATTCCTTTTCCGGCAAAAGCTTCCTGGAGTTTTCCGAAATCTGCGGTGAGCCACAAATACTTTTAGAAGAAGGGAGCAATCTCCGCTCTATCACAGACTCCTGTTTTGCGGAATATGATACGATCCCAAACGCCGTTTTGGAGGTGAAGGAGTGCAACTCCGCAATTCAATATGTTGCCATGAATTTCGGAGTAGCTGTTCTCCCCGCCGTACCGGCAATGGAAAGCAGCAAAGTTCGGGCAATTCCCCTGTTTTACCGTGGAAAAGCCTTGGAGCGCTCTGTCTATTTGGACTGCAGAGACGAATCCCAGCTGTCCGATTCTGCCCGTCTCTTCCGGGATTATGTATTATCCCATGCTCCTTCGGAACAGATTTAAAACATAGGGTATCCGCCCCGGGAAAAAGGCTAAATTGCCTGAATTCCCCTTGCGGGAAGCCGGTATTTATGATAGTATTACCCGGTAAGTTTTGAGAGAGTGAGTTTACCGTTTATGCAGCTCATTGTGCTGGACATGGAATGGAACCAGGCATATCCCGGTTCCCGTGCAGCAATTAAATATCCGGATCTTCATGGAGAAATAATCCAGATCGGTGCCGTCAAACTGAACCCGGATTTTACCCCGGGGGATGAGTTTCAAAAACTGGTTTATCCCAGCTTTATGCCCCATCTGAGCAAGCGGGTAGCCAAACTGACCGGCATCACAGAGGACAGTCTTCATGAAAACGGTCTCCCCTTCCCCTTGATCATTCAAGCCTTTCTAAAGTGGTGCGGAGAGGACTTTGCCCTCCTGACCTGGGGTTATGATGATATTCCCATTTTGCGGGAAAATCTAAAAGAACACCGGTTAAAAGATGATTGGACCGACAAATGGTTTAACCTCCAGTTGATTTTTAATGCGCAGACAGATGGCTCCTCCACGCAGAAAGCGCTCTCCACTGCCATGGACTTTTACGGTATTGAAGCCTCCCGCCCTGCCCATGATGCTTTGGGGGATGCCTACCATACTGCCCTTCTCTGCAGCAAATTGGACATGACAAAGGGAATTGCCGAATATGGAAAAGCTCGGAAAAAGGCAGAAAACGATACAGGAAATATTCCCGGCTGTCTCCAGCGGAGCGTTTTCCATTGCTATGAAAGCAAGGATGCGGCCCTGAAAGGGCTTATGGGTGAGTATAACCTCTGCCCCAAATGCGGCACACGAATGAAGGCTCGGACCTGGTTCTCCCAGCCCGGACGCCGTTACATGAATATGATGACCTGTCCCCGCCACGGAGAATTCATGGTCCGTCTCCGGATGACCTCTGCAGAGGACGGCGGCCTGAAGGTTGTTCGCTTAGTCTATGCGGGAGATTCCGAGGCAGCTGCCTCCTACCGTGCCCGTGAAGATGTTTATATCACAGCTAAGGCTCAGGCCGCACCAAAAACGAAAACGCCAAAGACCGGGACGAAAGCTACAAGCCCCTCTGCAAGAAAAGAGGAAAACAAGCGCTTCCGTTTCTTCCGTTTTGCCCGGTGGCGCAAAAAAAAGCCAAAAGAACAGTAACTTATGTTTATGTACCCTCTTTTCCCTGCCGGGAAGGGGCTGGTGCAGCTTTTTAGTCGGCATAATAACTGCTGCGTATGAATGCCTATGGATTATTTAACCGATTTCCCCGGTCTTGACCGTTTCCCGGAGCTTCTGCTCCCTTGGTTTTCTGTCCATCGCCGGGATTTGCCCTGGCGTGCAGATCGAGACCCCTATCATGTCTGGCTCTCCGAGATCATGCTGCAGCAGACCCGCATTGAGGCAGTATTGGGCTATTATAAGCGTTTTTTGGACGCTCTCCCGGACCTTGCTTCCCTTGCGAATTGCGGTGAGGATCGCCTTTTAAAGCTTTGGGAAGGCCTTGGCTACTACTCCCGGGCAAGGAATCTGCAAAAAGCTGCAAAGATCATCATGGATCAGGGCGGAGTTTTCCCGAACCGTTATGAGGAACTTCGTGCTCTCCCCGGCATAGGAGACTATACTGCCGGTGCAATTGCTTCTATTTCTTTCGGTCTTCCCTGTCCCGCTGTGGATGGAAATGTTCTCCGAGTGGTCAGTCGGGTCTGCAATTGGGAAGCCCCTGTCACAAGACCTGAGAGCAAAAGAGCCCTTTGTGAAGCTTTGAAGTCCGTCTATCCCGTTGACCAAGCCGGAGAGTTTACGCAAGCCCTTATGGAAATCGGAGAGGTCCTATGCATTCCAAATGGAATTCCGAACTGTGAGACTTGTCCCCTGCGGGAGCTTTGCCTTTCCCGGAACGGAGAAAAATGGAAGCTGCTCCCTGTGAAAGAGGCAAAAAAGCCGCGGCGAATAGAGGAGAAAACCGTTTTTCTCCTTCACTGCGGAGACAGGATAGCTCTTCGGAAGCGGGATGACCGCGGGCTGTTGGCAGGCCTTTGGGAATTTCCCAATGAACCGGGGATTCTTTCCATGACAGAAGCCCTGGCTTTTGCCGAAAAATGGAGCTGCCGGCCTCTCGGTCCGGAGAAAACCGTGGCCGCCAAGCATATCTTCACCCATGTGGAATGGCGGATGACCGGACATTATCTTGCCTGCCGCAAAGAAGCCGATGGCTTTGTATGGGCAGACAAAGAAGAACTTGAGCACGTTTATTCGCTGCCAACGGCTTTTAAGAAACTGTTGGATTGAAGATCCCTCTGTCAGCCTTTGCTGACAGCTTTCTCTTTTGCAGAAAGGCCTCAGGGAAGAAAATGGAGGCATATTGCGTATGCTTCAGACCTTTACAATTACTCTGGTACAAATGCTGCGGCTCTTTGCCCTGATGGCAATCGGCTTCCTCCTGAACCGCTGCCATATCATATCCAAAGAATGCGGTTCCGGACTTTCAAAGCTGACTGTGGTTTTCTTTGCGCCTGCTCTGGTCTTCTATACCTTCATCGTGCAGTGTACGAAAGCCAATCTAAGCCAGAATTTTTCTTATGTGATTTACGGCTTCGTCATCCTCATGCTGGGCACGGTAGCCACCTCCTATCCTCTCTGCAACTTTTTTACCAAAGATCCTTATCAAAAGAGCATCTACCGTTATGCCATCGCCATGCCGAATACCGGAGGCTTTGCCACACCCCTTGTGTTGGCTTTCTTCGGAATTGAGGGCAATTTTCTGAAAACGCTCTTCCTGTTCACCGCCACCATCATCACATATACCTGGGGAACTGCGCAGCTGATTCCATCCGGAAGACCCGGAATTCGAGGTATGCTCAAGCGCTTTTTAGAGCCTAATTTTGTTGCACTTGTGATCGGCGCGATCCTGGGTCTGGCAGGTGGGAATAATTGGATTCCGAAAATTATTCTGGATAATATTTCCTTCTTTGGGGACTGCTATGTGCCCTTCTCTCTTCTGGTCGTGGGTTTCTGCATCGGAGATTTTAATCTGAAGGAAATCGCGCCAAACTTCAAAACACTCGGCTTTACCGTTATGCGGATGGTCTGCTTCCCCTTGGTCTTTATTTTCGGCCTTTATCTGGTTCATGCCCCGCGCATGGTCATTCTTTTGGCAGCCCTCGCCTTCTCCAGCCCATGCGGAATGAATACCGTCGTCTTCCCTATGGCTTACGGAAAAGATTGCCGAGAGGGATCCCGCCTGGTAGTATTCACATCCCTCATGGCTGTTGTCATTATGCCCTTGATCTATTCCATTGCCATTGCCCTGGTAGGTGAAGTCATTTAAACAAATTACCGAAATCCCGCCGATGAAACAATCATTGGCGGGATTTTTTTAACTTTCATGCAGTCAGATTTCTCCGAATGAAGGCGTTTCTTGCCTTTTATCTTCCTTCGCTCGGTATATATTTCGCATTATGTGCAGTATTCTCGCATAATTTGCGTAAATATATTGCCATCTGTGAAATAATAGCAAATAGCGCGTATTTATATATATTATTACGCATATAATGTTTCAATATCATAAATATTGCGATTATTATATTAATATTTGCGTATTTATTTACAGATTACATTATTTTATTGTTATATTATTACTAATTTCACATTATCTGTGATAAAATAAATTATATTCCTTCTTTTCTATGTTAAAATCGCTATATATACTCGCATACTATATTTATTATCGCAGTTAATGTGCTTATAAATAATTATCTGCGATTTTTTATATATTTCTACATATTCTTTATCTTATTTCGCATATTTTTATGCTATTACATAATATTTGTGTATATTTAAATTATTCCGTGAAATATTATCATTATTTCACGGAAAATGTACTTGTATTATTGTAATAATCGCATACTATGCGATTATTACAATGCTTTTGCGCATATTTCTGTGTTTATCATGAAATCGTTGACTTATGCCATCATGTCTTCCCGATTCCTTATTTTCTTTCTTCCAGCATAAAAAAGATTTTTATCTCGATACTTGCATATGGCAGTTTTCCTGTGCTATGATGACAGAAAGGAGGGATTTTCATGGCAATAATGAGCATTGGTTGGGCAGAAGAAAATATAACGCCTAATAAACGCATATCCCTGCACGGACAGTTTGCAGAGCGAATTTCCGAATGGGTTGAAAAGCCCTTGACAGCAACTGCTTTAGCCGTTGAATGCGGCGGGGATCAAATGGTCATTGTGTCCTGTGACCTTGCGGGAACAAGTCATTGGCTGACACTGAAAGTAAGAGAACTTTTGAAAGATAATCAGGAGGGCTTGGACCCGGAAAAAGTTATTCTCTGTGCCATTCACACTCATACCGGTTATGCCGCCGGATGGGGCTGGCGAACGATGGGAACCATCAACCCCATTGACAGCTGGAGAAATCTTCTTCTGGAATCTCTTCGCCCCGGCCAGCATTATGTGGAATCCGCACCTGTTTCTCAAAGCCCGGATATTGCAAGTCCAGAAGAGTGTTTGGAGATTGCTTCCTCCGGAATCGCTCGCGCCGCTCTCACTGCCTGGAAGTCCAGGAGGGCCGGTGCTTCCTTTGCCAACGCTTTTGACCGTGCTGCAATTGGCATGTGCCGCCGTGCGGATTACTCTGACAATACCGCTCAAATGTGGGGGGACACCAATACCGCTGTTTTCTCTGAATTGGAAGGCGGAAATGATTCCGGTGTGGAGATGCTATTCTGTTTTGATGATAAAAAGAATCTCTCCGGTATTGTTGTTAACCTGGCCTGCCCTGCCCAATGTGTACAGCACAGAAAGTTCGTCTCTCCGGACTTTTGGGGAGAAACAAAAAAGATTCTGCGGGAGCGCTTCGGTGAAAACCTTTTCATGCTGCCCCTTTGCTCGGCAGCAGGTGACCAGTGCCCGGTGGATCTGGTGCGCTGGGTGAATCCCGACAGTGATGTGAATGACCCGAACCTCAAGAGAAATCATCCTCCCATCCGGAAGGCCGATCCCTCTATGTTTGATTTGGAGGGGATGAAAAAAGCGGGAAGACGAGTTGCAAATGCGGTTTTTGATGCTTGGGATGACGGGGTGGGAATTCCTCAAGAGGATATCCGATTTGAACACCAGATTCACGAACTGCATCTTCCTATCCGCAAAGCAACCCTCAGCGAATATCAAGACGCCGCAAAGGGGCTGAAGGATTTTGTCCGCAGTCAGGAAGGTGACATCAATTTCAACGATGTGGCAATGCTGCAGAAATATCTGGGCATTCTCCAAAGATATGCTCTCCAAAAGAAGGTAGAGCTTCTGCCAACGGAGGTCCATATTATCCGCATGGGTTCCGTTGCCTTTGCTACAAACCCCTTTGAGCTTTTCCTGGACTATGGAAATCAAATAAAAGCAAGAGCTCTTTGTGAGCAGACCTTCCTGATTCAGTTGGCCTGCGGCGGAGAGGGCTATCTGCCCACCAAAAAGGCCGAGGAGCACGGACATTACTCCGGCTTTATTGCCTCCGGTCAATGCGGCCACGAGGGTGGAGATCTTCTTGTCCGGGAGACTCTGACATACATTAACGAGATGTTCCGAAATGACTACAAAATCTACGAGTGGTGATAAGCGATAATCTGTAAAGAAGTCGGGCGTGGGCAGGAACCCCCCGGCCGCTTCTTTTCATTATCCT
>JAZUFG010000039.1:0-4486 GCA_045640565.1 Oscillospiraceae bacterium
ACTTCCGAAATCTTCATATTCTTTCCTCAACTTTTACTTCAGTCCGTCCACAAACTGCTTGGCGACCTCGGTGATCTTATCAAATTCCCGGTTCTTCAGCCACTCTTTATTCACCATATTACCTGCTGCTCCGACACCGCAGGCTCCCGCATTCAGGAAATCTTTTTCGTTTTCCGGTTTCACCCCACCAACTGCAATCAGAGGAATATGGGAAAGGGGTGCGGAAACGGCCTTAATGTAGGAGGGTCCCAAATTGGAGCAGGGGAAAACCTTGACGAAATCTGCCCCGAAACGGTAGGCAGAGGCGATCTCAGAAGGAGTCATGGCGCCGGGCATGGAAAGAAGGCCCAGACGCTTGGTCTCCTCAATGACTTCCCGGTTGGTATCCGGAGAAATGATATATTCTGCCCCGGCTTCGGCTGCCAGATGAACCTGCTCTTTTGATAAAACCGTTCCGGCACCGACGCGAACTCTCCCCTTCATTTTAGAAGAAATCTCGGCAATCCCTTTCACAGTATCCTGAGGATCTGCTGCTTTTTGGTCAAAGGTAACCTCAATGAGACGGATTCCGCCTGCATACAAAGCTTCAGCCAAATCAACGATCTGGTCGGACGGAATTCCGCGCAAAATGGCGATCAGCTTCTCCTGCTTGATAATATCAGCTAAAGACATGAGAATACTCCTTTCATAATCAACCGATATGACAAGGCGGTTGATTCAGTAAAGATTATTATAGCGAGATTGCAAATTATATCAACAGCAACATGAACGAAGATTCAGATTTTTTGGATATCCCGCACCGTTGCCGTATCTTCATCCACGGAAAAACGAATGATAAAGCCGGAATATTCAAAGCTGTAAATTTTGCCGGGATCGTGCTGAAATTGAGGCCTGGGATCCTGGGAAAGAATACCTATCAGGGATTCCTGAATAGCCTCAGGAAGAAGGGAGGAAAGCTCCTCCGGAATTTCCACTCGCAAACAGTAATCTTTATTTTCCGCTGTAAAGCCCTCTTTTGCCTCCGGAAAAGCATCCGCATAGGCGATATAGGGCTTAATATCCAGAATAGGCGTTCCATCCATCAAATCTGCCCCGCGGACATGAAGCAAAGGACCGAAATTCTTGGAATACTCGATGGATTCCAGCTCCACGCAGGAAAGGCCGATGGCATTGGGGCGGAAGGGAGACCTGGTGGCAAAGACCCCCACGCGCTCATTTCCTCCCAGCCTGGGAGGACGAACGGTGGGCGACCATTTTTCCCGAACTGCCTCCGAAAATTGCCAGATCACCCATATATGAGAAAAGCCGTCCAGGCCCCGAACCGCATTCGCATCCCGATACTCCGGCTCAAACACGATGGTTGAGCGAAGCTCCGGAACCAAACCGCTCTGCCTGGGAATACCGAATTTAGAGGAAAAACCGCTTTCCATGTGCCCGATAATATGCATTGAAACCGTATGATCCATTCTTTCCTCCCCTATCCCTTTTTGGGCAAAAACAGGTATTCCAGATCCCAAGCGGGCAGAGAATACCCTTTTCTCAAATACAAATCATACCCGGAATGGATGGAATATACCAATTCCGGAATATGGAATAAATCTTCCGGCCGATGGTATGCGGAAATCACCATGGCAGGATGGCATCTTTGAATGCATTTCTTCGCGCCGAGGATTCCCGCTTCCTCCATTCCTTCAATATCCATCTTCAGGAACGAGACGGAACGGTTTAAGAGCAAGTTATCCACACTGTCAAAAACGGTCTCCTCACCTTCTCCGGCGGAGGACCCTCTCCCTTTTCCGCCGGAAAATCTGCGAAGCTCCCATTTGTCGGAAATCCCACAGTTGCGGATCTCTGTCTGCTTCAGATTTTCCGTGTTCATTTTCAGTTTTCGGAAATTGGAAGCATCGGGCTCAACGGCAATGATCTTGGAATAATCCGGGCAATAACGGAGGAATTTCTTAACGGTATCTCCGCTGTAAGCGCCCAGGTCCAGAAAAGAGTCGCCGGGGCGGAATTCTATCAGATCCCAGATATCTTCCTGCCTGCAGGAAAGCAGCGGGCCGATATCCCATGTCCTTTTATATTGAAGAACAGCGTCAAAGCTTTCTCTGCTCACCTCATCAGCGAATGCTGCGCGGATCTTGTCAAAGCGGTCTGCGTTTTCCGAATAAAACTTTTCCGTGAAAAAATTCTCTCCGTAAAGAGGAAGATCCGGCGCATAAAGCTCCTGCCGGGAGGCAATAGAGCAAACCCGATCCAGCACAGAGGGAAGATGGGACCCAAAAGCAAGAAGCACGGTCATATCTCCGAAATTGCGGCAGGCCTCCGCATAGGTCATGACGGAATGGCCCCGGAAAATTTGTCCTCTGGCAAATTCATCATTCACAAATATTCCGGAAACGGGAATATCCAGCTTTTCCAGGCGGTCCATCAGCTTATCTGCGCCGTTCCCTGTTCCGTAAATCAGAACAGGCTTGGAGGAAGTCTTCAATTTTTCCCACATGTCCATATTCCTTACCTCACAAAGAAACCGGCTTTCTCTTTCAAACGGTATTCCCGGAAGAAAGAGGCTGCTGCGCTTTCATAGGAAGCATAATCGTTGGCTTTTTGAATTCTTTTCAAACCCTTGGCGCAATCCTCAAAACTGCAGGAAAAATAATACCAAAACTCCTTCAAATGCAGCAAAACCGCCCGTTCATAGTGAATATCCCTTTGGGCGGAACGGTAAAGTTCTTCATGAAATTGCATGAACTCCTTTTCCGTGGCAGCTCTCCCCTCTTTCAGTTCCCGAATCATTCCGGGATTGGCCACCATACCTCTTCCGATCATCTCCGGAATATCCGGATAGTTCTTTTCAAAAGCTCTGCAATCCTCAGCCCGGAAAAGATTCCCGTTATAGCAAAGCGGAATAGAAGCTCTGTTCACAGCCCGGTCCCAGGAGGACATATCCGGGAATCCGGAATACTGCTGCTTCTGGAAACGGGGATGCAGAATAACTTCCTTCAAAGGAAATTGATTATAAAGTTCCATGATCTCCGGAAAATGCTTGCTGTCTTCCACTCCCGTCCTGCTTTTCACGGAAACGGGAAGAACAGCGCTGTCGAAAACCCGATTCAGAAACTCTTCCAGATGATCCAAGTCTGCCAATATTCCGGCACCCTTACCCTTTTTGACAACCGTACCGGAAGGGCAGCCGAAATTCAGATTCACTTCTTGGTATCCCAGTTCACGAATTTCCCTTATGGCCCAGAGGATATCTTCCGCATTTTTTCCCAAAAGCTGCGGAA
Source organism: Oscillospiraceae bacterium (assembly GCA_045640565.1). Lineage (GTDB taxonomy): Bacteria > Bacillota > Clostridia > Oscillospirales > Oscillospiraceae > RGIG3159. The sequence goes on from JAZUFG010000039.1 coordinate 3,288, forward strand.
CCACCGCAAGGCCTTCGTTGTGCTCAGGCAGCAGTTCCTTCATATCCCGTTCCGTGAAACGGTGGCATTCCGTCGGAGCAATGAAGGGCGTGTAATACCGGTCCGCCGGGCCAAAAAGAGCCGCCTGAACCTGCCGAAAGCGATAATCCGTAATCCCTTCCATTGGTGCTAAACGATAGGAAACCATAAGATAATCCCCCGAAATCTCTTGACTTTTCTCCTGCGCGAAAGACCCTCTTCATATAACTTTTCTTACTAAAATTGTCTCCAGCACTTTTCTTTCAGGATTTTTTTAATTGAAAGCTCATCTCGTCCCTCATAGCAGAAATGGCAAGCGCTATGCACAGTGCCAATGCCAAAAGTAAACTTATGTGTTTTGATGATTTTATGGCACGAACCACGCTTGAATAGGGTCATTATAAGTTCATAGGAATGAGATTACAAGAGGGAAAATTGCGAAGAAAAGGAGTGGCCGAAGCCACTCCCTTGCTGTTATTCAGGTCATTTTCCGGCGAACACAGTTTGCTGCTGCGGGATTATTGGGCCTTTTTCTTTCTGCCGAAGACCAGGCAGGCGGCAAGCCCCAAAGAGGAGATGAGCAGTCCTTCCATCCAAAGGGCCATGCTGTCTTCATAGCCGGTCTGGGGAGAAACCTTCTTACCCAGGGGTGGGATATAACCCCTGCCGTCCTTTGATTTCCAGGTATCAAAATCGGTGATCTCAATCGTACATTCCGCATCCTCAAAGAGCTTTCCGCAGGAGCAGGAATAATAGGGCTTGAAGCCTGCTTTCATTTCCGTTGCGTCAAGGCCCTTCTGCGGCTCTCCGACATGGGTATGTGGATCAATGGGATCTATGGGATCAAAGGGATCAACGGGATTAACGGGATTAACGGGATCCTCACTCTGCAGTGCCTCGATCAAAACATTGGTACAGCTGCCGCATAGCAGCACGCCATTCTCGTCCACCGTCAGGGCGAGCTGTCCCGCCTTGCCCTCGAAGGAAAGCCCAAAGCCCTTCACGCCAACGCCGGCATATACCGTGGCTGCCGAGCCGTCCGACGCAGCTTTCCACGCGAAGGCGGTCGCGCTGCTGCCGCCGTAAACTTTTGTGGCACCGCCGTTGATCCGAACCGTGCCGCCGTTGCCGTAATATCCGGCACCGATGCCGGAAGCGTTGCTGCCGCCTTTGGCGGTGAC
>JAZUFG010000040.1:0-3865 GCA_045640565.1 Oscillospiraceae bacterium
ATATTGCAGGCGAAAAATAATATTATCCACAGATTTATTTAGGAGGAAATATAAATGTCTGAAGAGAAAAAAGAATTAAAGAAGGAACTTAAGAAGAACGAGTGCTGTAAAGGCAAAGAGAAACTTTCCATTGATGAGCTGCATAAGGTGAATGGCGGGGCAAAACTTGACCCTGAAAGGTTCAGAAAAAAAGTAGAAGATGTATATCCAGTTTAATAAAATCACAACCCAGAAAGGAACACTATGTCAAAGACAAAAGAAGAACTGAACAAGATTAAAGAAGAAGTTGAAGCCGTGAACGAGAAACTCGCTGAGCTGACAGAGGAAGAGATCGCGCAGGTCTCCGGCGGTCTTGGCCCCGTCGTCCTCTCCAAGCCCGTCATTGAGCACGTCGTTCAACAAATCGAAGATCTTCGCTAAGTGAGCAAGCGCCCCGCTTTAACAAAAACTGGCATCTGAAATCAAATATTAAAAAGTTGCATTTACCTGAAAACTTTCATTCTTTTTACACGTCGAGCCCCCATAACAAGTCTTTGTGGAAAAGAGGAGCGGTGGGTGGTATAATTATTATGTTGGAAGATTTCGAAATACATTATCAAATGGTTGTAAAACAACCACGGGAATGAATCATGGAACAGGAAATAATTGAAAAATTCTTTGAAGACTGTCGGAATATGGACATCGGCAAATTGCCCGGAATTGCAAGGGAAGTAGACTCGCATGATGAGAAAGTATTTATTATGCGCATTTATGACTATTTTCTGCAAAAAAAGCAGCGCGAGTGTATAGAGAATGGAAAATTCTGATAAAAAATACATTCTGTTTGCCGGAGCAAACGGAACCGGAAAGTCTACATTATACGAAATTCTGCCTGATAAGCCGAACGTCCCCAGAGTCAATATCGACGAAATAGCTAGAAAGTATGGATCCTGGCGTGACATGAAGGTTATGCTCAAAGCGGGCCGGGAGGCGGTCAGAAACATAAGGCAGTACATGTTGGTGTAAACAGCGTTTCTGTTTGCAAAGAGAGAATTGCCCATAGGGTATCGATGGGAGGACATGGGATCCCGGATGCCGATGTGGAACGGAGATATACAGAAAGCCTGCGAAATGTACGCTCGATTCTTCCGGAAATAGATTCGATAACATTTTACGACAATACGGTTTCGTTCCAATCGATTGCAGCGAGCAAGGATGGAATAATAGAAACTTTGACCGAAAACCTTCCGAAGTGGTTTAAGTTTGTTTGCAAGTAAGTTAGGGGATTCGCCGGTATGGCAAAGAAGAACTTAACAAAACACCACTGAAGATCAGGAGGTATTTACCATGGCAAACGATAGTAATGAACTGAAGAACAACGCGCCCTGCGAAGAGAAACAGGAAGCGCGTCAACTTACTGAGGAAGAGCTGGCGCATGTGACCGGTGGTGAAACGTCATGTCGCATTCGCACCGATGAGCCAATCGCACGCGACGTTGCTGTCCGTGCGGGCTGCGCTATAGTTATTAAAAAAGAACTGGGTGTTGCCGTTGCCGTTGACATTGACATGGCGAGAGCCGTCGCCAACGGGCCAGGCATGAAATAATGTCTAATCACACAGCGCCATGCTGCTGAAACAGGAAGGGATCTCAATGAGGTCCCTTTTTTCTATTGACAAGAGAAGATTTTTGTATTACTGTATTAATCGTTTAATACAGTAATACACGTGCAACACTGTTTTGCCGGGGAAGCGGGCCGTCGCGAAGGCCGCATTCCCGGGGAAAGAAAGGAGCAGGAATGGATTTTTATCTGAAAAATTCACTTCCCATCTGGAAACAGCTGGCGGCAAGATTAAGGGAGCGCATCGTGACGGGAGAGTATCCCGCCGGCGGACATTTCCCCTCGGTAAGGGAACTGGCCGCGGAGGCGGAAGTCAATCCCAATACCATGCAGCGCGCCATGTCGCAGCTGGAGGCGGACGGACTGCTGGTCACCAGCCGGAATTTCGGCAGGACCGTGACGGAAGATGCGGAAGTGATCGCCGCAACAAAGAAGGCTCTTGCGAAAGAGCGGGCGGCAGAATATCTGGAAAGCATGAAGGCGCTGGGCTTTACGGCGGAAGACGCCGGGCAGCTGCTGAAAACGTATATCGGAGGTTAGAAATGGAAAACACCAATGTTCAGGCCGACGCACTATTTGAGTGCAGGGGCCTTGTGAAAAGATTTTCCCAGGTGACTGCGCTGGACGGCGTGGAACTGACCCTCGGGAGAGGAAAGATCATCGGTCTTCTGGGCCCCAACGGTGCCGGAAAGACCACACTGTTAAAAATGGCGGAAGGCCTTCTGCAGCCGGATGCCGGAGAGATCAAAGTCTGCGGACAGACGCCGGGCTGGCAGACCAAGGCCATGGTGAGCTACCTGCCGGACTGCATGTACTTTGCGGATTGGATGACGGTGGGAGACATCACAGACATGTTCAAGGATTTCTTCACGGATTTTGATCATGTAAAGAGCGATGAGATGTGCAGGACGCTGGGACTTGCCCGCAGTCAGCGCATCAAGTCACTTTCCAAGGGCACCAAGGAAAAGATGCAGCTGATGCTTGCTATGAGCCGCAACGCAGAGCTGTATCTTCTGGACGAGCCCATCGCCGGCGTAGACCCGGCGGCAAGAGAGTTCATCCTGAAAACGATCCTGACAAACTACAACGAGAAAGGCTCCGTCCTCATTTCCACCCACCTGATCCTGGACGTGGAGCAGGTGCTGGACGAGGCAGTCTTCATGAATCACGGAAAGATCGTTCTGCACGAAAGCGTGGATGACATCCGGGAACAGAACGAAAAGAGCGTGGACGAAATGTTCCGCCAGATGTTCCGTCTGGATCCGTTCGGGGAGGTGAGATAAATGCTTAAGAAACTGATCAAATATGATTTCCGTTCCTGCTGGAAAAAATTCCGTCTTCTGTGGGCGGCGCTCCTGGGACTTGCCGTCATCACGGGCATCCTGGTGGGAAGAGCCGGATTGGGGCTTTTTGGAAGCCAGGGGAAGGCGGCCACCCCAAACGCCGCAGCGGCCGGCACAGTTTCCACCATCGTTTTTTCCTGTTTCATGTGTGCGGCCGTGGTCATGGCAATTATGTACGTGTGCGATGAGTTCTATAACGGTCTTTTAGGAAACCGGGGATACCTTATGTTTTCTCTGCCGGTAAAGACCTCAAGCCTCATCCTCTCCAAGGGGATCGTGGCGGTTCTGATGGAGACCATCAGCTGCATCACCGCAGTACTCAGCATCTTTCTCATTGCCACCTTTGTGGACCCGGGAAATATGGCGGATGTGATCCGCAAGATCTGGCAGGCAATCACTACCGAGAATCTCCTGGCGCACGCACCGGGAGGACTCTGGCTCTTCCTTCTGGAGTGCGTGATCCTGTTTATTTCCACCGCGGCACTCTTTAATGCAGAGATCCACGCGGCCATTTCACTGGGGCATCTGGCAAAGAAGAACCGTTCCGCCTCGGCACTCATCATCTATTTCGGCCTGTCCGCCCTGGGAACACTGATCCCCATAAAGCTCTCCGACTGGGGCGTCACCGGTGCGATCAGCAAGGGCATTATGAGGATCTCTGCAGGAAGCACCCTGTTCCGCCCGGACATGACGGAATCCATCCTTATTGTGCTGATCATAATTCTGGGAGAAGCCGCGGCGACGCTTGTTTTCTACTTCGTTGAGAAGTACGTCCTGGAGCACAAACTGAATCTGGAGTGACCCCGAAACAACGGGATACCGTACAAAAAAGGACGCTTTTGCGGCGTCCTTTTGTATATGGGTGCATTATGCTCTGAAAGTTTCCTTACGCGGCCTCATCCTCGCAGAGAGCGTAATAGTAAT
>JAZUFG010000041.1:0-16275 GCA_045640565.1 Oscillospiraceae bacterium
AAAAGGTCTCGGCCGGAAAACCGCCATCGTCACCAATGATTTCCATGTCTTCCGCGGGCGCATGCTGGCAAGGCAGGCAGGGCTGGATGCCTGCGGGATCGCCGCCAAGTGCGGAATCTCCTCACGGGTCTGCTATGTCCTTCGGGAATCCTGCGGTCTCCTTTATTATCTTTTCTTTGAATAAGAAAAAACAATTAAAAAGTCTTCGTATAAGACCTGACGGATGGCAAAATTTTGTTTGAGGAAAAATAGACCGGTCTATCAAAAAAGTTCCTTTTTTCAGAAGCTTCCACGGGGAAAAAGAAATGCGAAAAGTCCTTATTTTTCAATGGAAATACGGCTTGCAGATCTTCTAAAAAGGCAAAATTTTGACGAACCAAACGGATACCATTTTGGGCTGTTTTTCGTTTTTTGCAAAATGGTTCCTTTTTCTTCCTGCAGATTTTTCCTCCCATATTCCATAATAGAATAAATCCCGGGGCAAAATCAAATTGCCCCGGGATTTCTGTTTTTCCTGTTCAGTAGCTCAGAGAATGATCTTTCCGCTCAGATCGTGCTCAAAGACGGATTTCTCCTGCATGGGAAGGAGCGTGCCGGCATTGGCAGCGGCGGCCTTCTCAAACATGGTGTTGGCCAGCATGACATCAATATAGCTCAGGCCGGTAGCGGAGAAATAGATATATTCCTTATCATTCTCACGGCCGGGCTTGGTGCCGTCCACGATGTCAACCAAATCGCCGTAAATATCCGCATCCGTGATCAAGCCCTTCTTGTAGCAGAGGCACATGGTCTGGCCGCGGTGTTTGACTACATTCCAGCTGTCACAGACCAGCTTATCCGCCTGAAGGACATTCTCATATTCGTCTTCCCAACCGCCGATATGGCTGTAGAAGACACCGGCATTCTTGTCGATCCAGTTTGCCTTGAGCAAGGGGGCCTGACAACTGACTGCGGTCACGCAAATATCAGACTCACGGATGGACTTTTCCATATTGGTGTCACAGGCAATGAACTTCATATCCGGGAAGAGAGGCTGCATGCTGGCAATAAAAGCCTGCTCCTCATAGTCATACTTTGAGGCGACTTTGCAGACCTTGAGGCCGGGACGGACGGATTTCATGCCGATCAGATGCATCTTGGCCTGTTCACCGGCTCCGATGAAACCGATAGTTTCGGAATTTTCCCGGCTCAAATGCTTGGCGGCAGTGGCACCGATGCTGGCCACGCGGATGTTGGAGCAAAGGGTACCGTCCATGACGCAGACAGGGTAGCCCTGCTCAATGCGAGAAAGAACGATGATTGCAGAAAGATTCTGCGTGCCGAATCTGCGGGGATTCTCCGGGAAAACGGAGACCCACTTAACACCGCAGATTTTCTCCTTCAGAAGGGTTGCGGGCAGACAGTTGATCCTCTCCTGGGTAGCTTCATCAAAAATCTGGACGATCTTGTCGGGGAAGAGAATACCGCCGTTTTTAAAACGGATCAGGCCTTCTTCTGTTGCCTTCAAGCACATGGGCATATCGAAGCAGCCGGCGCCGATGAGATCCTCCTGGGAAAGATAACGAAATTCAATTTTATGGTCAGCCATGGTGATACCTCCAAAAAGTATTTCTCCGCCCATTATACTCTTTTTTTCAGAAACAGCAAGAGCAATATCTTTTTTTCTCTCTCATTCTTCTTGACGGCGCAGGGCTTTTGTGATAGAATCAGCGCGACTTCAAAATGCTGGTGTGGCTCAGTCGGTAGAGCAGCTGATTCGTAATCAGCAGGTCGCCGGTTCAAGTCCGGCCACCAGCTCCAGGAAATTCCGCAGATTGGGTCTGCGGAATTTTTCTTTTTGCGGCAGGCAACCAAAGTTAACAAAAATTTGCAAAATATGTTGTATGCAGTTGGTTGTAAACAGGGATAAGGTCTGCTAGAATGGTTCTATACGAAAATGGCAGGAGGCAGAATATGGGAATTGCAGAGATTAAAAATCTTCATAAAAGCTATCCCGGTTTTCATCTTGACAATGTAACTTTTTCCATAGAAGAGGGGCAGATCACAGGCTTCATCGGCAGGAACGGAGCTGGGAAAAGCACAACTATAAAATCCATGCTGAATCTCATCCATCCGGACAGCGGAGAAATCTCCTTCTTTGGGTTCCCCCTGACTGAAAAGGAAATGGAGATCAAAAACCAAATCGGCTATTCCACAGGCACTGTGAGCTGGTATCCCCGGAAAAAACTGAAGGATACTGTTGCAATTGTGCGCAGATTCTACCCGAACTGGGATGAAAACGCCTACCGCAAATACCTGGAGATCTTCGGCCTGGACGAAAACAAAAGTACCATAGAGTTTTCAGAGGGCATGAAGGTCAAGAGCAATCTTTTGATTGCTCTCAGCCACCATGCCAGGATCCTCATTTTGGATGAACCCACCAGCGGCTTGGATCCCTTTTCCCGGGATGAGCTTCTGGAACTTTTTAAAGAGCTCAAGAAAGACGGAACCGCCATTTTCTTCTCCACCCACATTATCTCCGACCTGGAAAAATGCGCAGATGACATTCTCTATATCTCCAAAGGCAAAATAATTGCAGCGCTCCCCAAGGACGATTTCATAAAGAGCTATTCCTGCCCGGGAGAAAGCTTGGAAGAATGCATTTTGCGTCTGGAAAGGAGCGGGATCTATGCGTAATCTTTTTATCAAGGAATGCCGTCTCAGCGCCTCTCCCCTTTCTTTTCTCTTCATTCTTTTCAGCTTCATGTTCTTTCTGCCGGGATATCCGATCCTCTGCGGCGTATTCTTTGTGACTTTGGGGATCTTTCAAAGTTTTCAAAATTCCCGTGAAAGCAATGACATCCTCTTTTCCGCTCTCTTGCCCATTGCCAAAAAAGATGTGGTAAAAGGAAAATATATATTCGTCTGCTTCATTGAGCTCTGCAGTCTCTTTCTGATGGGGGCTGCTGTGCTTACGCGGATGACGCTTTTGAAAAACGTTCCTGCCTATCGGAACAACGCCCTGATGAATGCAAATTTCTTTGCCTTGGGATTGGCATTTTTCCTGTTTGGACTCTTCAATGCGGTTTTTGTGGGAGGATTCTTTAAAACCGCCTACAAATTCGGAAGCCCCTTTATTCTCTACATCATCTTTGCCTTCCTGACAATTGGAATCGGTGAGAGCCTCCACCATTTCCCCGGCCTTGAAAAACTGAATGCCTTTGAAAACGACGCTCTCGGAATGCAGGCCATTCTCCTATTGACCGGAGCCCTCATCTATGTCCTCCTGACACTCTTCTCCTGCCGCAATTCCTGCAAACATTTTGAGCAGATCGATTTATGAGGGAAAACCCTTTATGTTAAAAGAAAACCTTGTCATTCTTCGGAATCTGCGCGGGTTCTCTCAGGAAGACCTTGCAGAAAAAATACATATTTCCCGGCAGGCTTACGCAAAATGGGAATCCGGCGCCACCGTCCCCGGCATTGAAAAATGCTGCCTTCTTGCGAATATTTACGGAGTCACTCTGGACAGTCTTGTAAACCCGGACGTGCGTAACGGTTCCGGCGCAATTCTCCCGGCTCCAAAAGGGAAAAATATCTGGGGCTCCGTTTTCATCAACGACCGGGGACAGATCGTGATCCCGAAAGAAGCACGGAAACAATTCGGCCTTGCAGGAGGAGAACGGCTCATCGTACTCAGCGACGAAGAGGGCATCGCCTTAGTCCCCGCAGAGAAATTTGAAGGACACATTCGTGAGATAATGGAACTGGCCTCCAAAAACAATGAAAATGAATAAACGGAAGCTGTCCCCAGGACAGCTTCCGTTTTTTTATGGAGGGCTGGTCTTCAGACTTTTGTAAAGCTCCTCCCGATTTTCTTCTGTCACGGTAATCACCCGAACGCTGGGAAGGGAACGGAGGGAATTCAAAAAGGGCGTACCCTTATCCTTGATGACCGCAGCCACAGGCCTTTCCCCCTCCAAACAGGAGAATACTGCCTTTTGAAAGTCCTTCGCCTCATTTTCCATGAAGCCCAGTTCATCCATGATGATAATGCCCCCGGGATTAGGATCGGACAGGTAGGCCACACCCAAAGAGTCAAATATCTCCGGGCAGGAATAAGTCAAATGCCCGGAAGCACAGGCTCCCAACAAATTATCCTTTCCGCTGACTCTCATTTCTTCCGGGAGCGCTGCCGGATAAATATAGGTTCTGTCCTCCCTGTCTCCTGGAATTCGTTTTGTAATAAAGCCGGAAACAGGCAGCCCCCAGGCCTTTATAAGGCGGCAAAGAAGAGTGGATTTCCCAACTCCCCTCGGGCCGGTGATAAGCAGATTCATAGAATCATCTCCTATCCGGGAATCTCCGGAAGCAGAATTGTTCCGTTGGGACCTTCCCACAGTGTAACGGATATCCCGTAAAGATTCAAGAGCAATTTCTCGGTCAGAACCTCGCCCGTGGGGCCAAAGAAGGCAGTACCATCTCCCGACAGCGCCAGGACTTTATCGCTGAAATCCAAAGCATGCTGTGGTTCATGGCTGGATAGGAGAACTCCGTAACCTTCCCGGGTAAGCTCCCGAAGAAGGGAAAGGATATGTATGCGGTTCCCGAAATCCAGCGCAGAGGTGGGTTCATCCAGGATCAGAAGACCTGCATTTTGTGCCAATGCTCTGGCAATCAGAACAAGCTGCTGCTCTCCCCCGCTGAGTTCCGAGAAATCCCGATCCTGCAGTCCTTCCGCATGAACACGCTTCAGAGCGTCCAGAGCCATCTTCTCCTCCTTCTCCCCCGGAGCTGCAAACGCGGAAAGTCTGCGGCTCAGGCCCATGAGAACGACCTCCCGAACCGTATAATGGAAACCGAAACGGTGGGACTGCGGTAAATAGGCCAGCTTTGCGGCCCTCTCCTTCGGCGTCCAATCGTTCAAATCTTTTCCGTCCAGGAGAATTCTTCCGGAGAAATCCGGAAGCGCTCCCAAGAGGCAGCGGAAGAGGGTCGTTTTTCCCGCCCCGTTGGGGCCCAAAACAGACACGAACTCCCCGGACTTAACCGCAAAGGACAGGCCGTTCAGCAGTTTTTCTCCGCCGGGATAAGAAAAAGAAAGCTGCTCCGCAGACAGGATCATAAACGATACTCCTTTCCGGTCAAAAGCAGAAGGAAAAGAGGCGCTCCCAGAAATGCAGTCAGGAGGCCGATGGGAATCTCTTCCACAAGCAAATTTCTTGCAAGGGTGTCCAGCAGCGTGAGAAAGGAGGCCCCTAAAAGGAGGGAAGCCGGAAGGAGCTTTTTCATATCATTTCCCACGATTTTGCGGGAAAGATGGGGAACCAAAAGGCCGACCCAGCCAATCATTCCGGAAACGGAAACAGAGGCTGCTGTCAAAAGCGTGGCAGAAATCAGGGCAAGAAAACGCAGAAGCTCCGGATTTGTTCCCAAACTGCTGATTTCTTCATCGCTTAATGAGAGAAGATTCAAACGCCAGCGGAGAAGGAAAAGCGGGAGCATTCCCAGAAGGACAGCCGGTAAAAAGCAGATAAAATCCCTCCAGCGGTGCCCGGAGAGACTGCCCATAAGCCAGTAGGTAATGGCAGGAAGCTGGTCATTCGGGTCAGCCAGGAGCTTGATTGCCGAAGTTCCCGCTGAAAAAAGAGCAGAGATCATCATTCCCGCCAGAAGGAGAGTCAACCGCCGCATGCCGTTGCTTCTTCCCGCAATAAAATAGACCAGCGCCACGGTGATAAGTCCGAAAAAAAAGGCCGCCAGCAAAATTCCGAAAGAGGAAAAGCGCAGAAGGATGCCCAACGCCGCGCCGAAGGCTGCGCCGGAGGATGCTCCCAGAATATCCGGAGCTGCCATGGGATTTTGAAAGACCGTTTGATAGGCAGTACCGGACACAGAGAGGGCCGCACCTACCAGGCAGGCAAAAAGGATTCGTGGGAGACGGATCCGAAAGAGAACGGATCCTACCGGAATCTCCCCTTCTCTCCCCGAAAGAGCTCGCAGGAGCTCTTCCACGGGAATGCCGTAGCGACCGACGGAAATGGCAAGAATCAAAAAGAGAACCAGTGCAAGGGTCAGGAAGAGAAAAACCGGAGTTTTTCCTGGCATTCTCTGACGATTCATGGTTTTTCCTCCAAGTCTAATGAAATACCGCTTCCTTCATCATCGTTTGGAAGCTTTCTTCCGGAAGCTCGCAGTGACAGAACAAACGGAAATAACGGGAGACCTCTTCAAAAAGGTCATAATCTGCATAATCGGGATAGAAAATTTTCCCAAGCCAAAGGAGGCCTAAATAACGCTGAACAGAGGGGGGGAATCCCATCCAATTATACGGGATTTCCGGCACCTTGGCATATTGGCCGTCTGCCACTGCTTTCAGTTCTTTGAATGCTGGATCCTGCAGCATTTCCATATCAAAGTCCGATGAAAGGATCAAATAATCCGGGTTCCAAAGAAGAAGCTGTTCCGGGTCGATCTCACTCCCGAAGGAGGAAGCCGACGGATTATCCAAATCGGCCAGGTTATTTGCCATCAGGTCAAAAAGCTCTGAATGATAGCTTCCCTTGGGGAGGACACGATTCCCCCGTTCACCGATAAGATAAAGCGCACTGACCTTATTAACATGGGCAGACATAGCCTGAAAACGCGCATAGATTTCGTCGCAATAAGAGGCTAATTCCTCCGCTTTCTCTTCTCTGTGAAGGATGCTGCCAAGAAGACGAAAGCACTCCCCCATGGAGGAAAGATCCGCTGAAATATGAAAAACGGGGATGCCTGTCTGTTCCTGCAGCGTATCCAGCTCTCCGGAAACAGAGGGCTTATTTTCCCCTATATCCAGGATCAGATCTGTCCCAATGGCCAAAAGGCTTTCCGGATTCAGGCTTCCCCTACCGCCGTAAAGCTGCCCCAAAATAGGAAGAGAAGCATATTTTTCCGGCAAAAATCCGGAGGCGGAATCCGGCCAGGGAGAAGAAAGGCCCGCCAGGGCATCCGGACAAAGGGCAAAAACTACCATCTCTGCCAGCTTTCCCGTGGGAGCAATCTTTTCCGGATTTTCCGGAAGAAAAACTTCCCTGCCCAAGGAATCCCCGGCGGAAGGCAGTTCCCCTCCGGTCGGCGAACTGCAGGCCGCCAAAGAAAAAAGCAGAAGCAGAGAAAGAAAATACGCTGTAATCCTTTTCATTTTTCGTTCTCCTCCCCAGATAGCGTTATTCTCGCACAAGAATAACGCTATGTCAAGGAGGACTTGTTTTTTCTTCTTGCCTCCACCCGGTAAATTCGCTATAATGTGCCCATGATAAACACTGTGAGGCAAGCCATGAAAAAGGACATCAGAATCATCGCATTAGACTTGGATGGGACCCTATTGGACAGCAAAAAAGAGCTGACGGAAGAAAACTATCTGCGTCTCAGTCAGGCAGCGGCTCAGGGTGCAGAAATCGTTCCCACCACGGGACGCTATTGGGGCCTCATGCCGGAGGTGATCCGGACGCTTCCTTTTCTTCACTACGCCATTACCATAAACGGTGCTGCCGTTTTTGACATCCGCAAAAATGAAACCATCGTCAAATCGGAAATTCCCATGGACTCTGCCCGGGATATCATGGCCTATCTGGATCATTTTGATGTCATTTACGACTGCTACTCCGGGAATGCCGGTTTCATGACCGCATCTCTTCAGGCAAGGGTCGATGAGTTCACGGACGACCCCCATTACCGAAAGATGCTGAAAACATTCCGGAAACCCGTTCCCGAGCTAAAGTCCTATATCCTATCCCGAGGTTTGGATATTCAAAAGATTCAGCTGTTTGTGAAAGACCTGGACCTTCGTACTTTCCTCATGCAGGAGCTCAAAAAGCGTTATCCGGCTGTCTCCGTTTCCTCGGCCTTTAAAAACAATATTGAACTCACGCATCTGCACGCCAACAAAGGCGAAGCTCTCATGAAACTGGCCGATTACCTGGGCGTGGACCGCAGTTCCACAATGGCCTGCGGAGATATGCTCAATGACCTCAGCATGATTGAAGCTGCCGGTATCGGCGTGGCCATGGGAAACGCAGCTCCGGATGTCAAAGCAAAAGCAGACTATATCACAGAGGACTGCGACCACAGCGGTGTCGGGAAGGCAATTGCCGAGCTTGTGCTGAGATAATAGGCGGCCATTTGGGAAAACAGCAGGAGGATATCATGAAGAAAAAAACGATGCCTACTGAGCTTTGCTACATTCTGGGACTGCTGATCATAGCTATCAGCGTGTGTCTCATGGAAAAAGCCGATTTCGGTGTTTCCATGGTAGTTGCACCGGCCTATGTGATCTATAGAAAGCTTTCCCTGCTCCTTCCCTGGTTTACCTTCGGAATGGCAGAATACCTGACGCAGGAGATCCTTCTCTTTCTCCTTATTTTCATCCTGCGGCATGCGCAGATCAGCTACCTTCTTTCCTTCCTGACAGCAGTAATATACGGGCTAATCCTGGACGGATGCATGGCTCTGACTGCCTTCCTCCCCTGCAATTTTCTTTGGCAGAGAATTCTCTATTTCCTTCTCGGCGCGCCCCTGGGGGCCGCAGGCGTTTCCCTAATTTTCCACAGCTATCTTTCTCCGGAGGTCTATGAGCTCTTCGTAAAAGAAATATCCCGCTTTCATCATTTTGACATTCACAAAGTCAAAACCGTTTATGATATTTGCAGCGCTGTCTCCGCTTTCATTCTGAGTATCATTTTCTTCGGCTTCGGTGAATTTGTGGGAATCAATTTCGGCACTGTTATCTGCGCTCTGGCCAACGGCTGGCTGATCTCCCGTTTTACCGTCATCTATGAGAAAACATTTGAATTTAAGGATTTTCTGCCCTGGCGGGATTTCTTCCTCAAGGGAGAAAAAGAAATCTAAGTCAGCAAATACAGACATTGAAAAGCCCCCGACTTACCACAGTCGGGGGCTTCTTGCTGTTCCGAAAAACTACCTGCATTCCTGCAGCATGGCAAAATATTCATCATGGACTTTGCTGTAGGTCTTGTTAAAGCTTTCATCCGTTCCATCATGGAGACGAACGATGTAATCATGCGATTTTCCTGCCAATTCCGGGTTTGCACGAATCACCGTGGCCATGCCGATATTGGAACAGATGTCGGAAACCATGCTCAGTTCCATAAGTAAATTCAGATAATCATTATCCTCATACACATTGCAGACGCCCCTGCGCATGCGGTCCAAATGATTCTCTTTCAGAACCTCCGTCAGATCATCCACGACCTGTTCCATAGGCTCAATCCTATCTGCCGCTTCCACATCGCGCCGGCGGAAAGCCCTCTCTGCATAGTGAAGCGTCCTGCCCAGGAGGGTAACCAGCACAGCCAATTCATTCAATGCAAGATCTGAGAAGTGCAGATCCTTCTGATTCAGGTCTGAAGCAGTCTCCGCGATCTTCATAGCCCGGTCTCCCAGGCGCTCAAACTCCGAAACAGCCTTATAGTAATGGTTTAAAATCTGAACATGCAATTCAGCGGAAAGGTGCGGCGAAAGCTGAACAAGATACTTGGAAACCTTGTCCGCCATATCGTCAATGCGGTCCTCTTCCGTCCGGATCTCCGCCATAACCTTTTCATCATAGAGAGAAACCAAACCGACAGCGCGGGAAAAATTCATCCGGGAAGCCCGATACATCAGCATCAAAACATCATAAACACTGCGCAGCGCCAAAGCAGGAGTGGAGAAAAAGACCGGACTCATGGCTTCCAACTTCTCTGCGTAAGGATTTGCGGGGACGGGCTCATCCTTCACGATCTTTCTTGCCAGTTTCTCATAGGTTCCCAAAAGGGGGAAAAGGAGGATCGAGCAGCCGAGGTTGAAAACCGTATTGGTGTTGGCGATTCCGCCGGAACTGATCGGTGCCGCCCAAAAACCGTCCAGGATACCAAAAGCGTGCAGAACCGTCACAAAAAGAAATACAAGGACCGTCTCCGAAAGGTTGAAAAGGATGTTGACAATACCAACTCTCCTCGGTTCCGCTTTTGCGCCGATGGAGCAGACAATGGCAGTGGTGACGCAGTCTCCCAAATAGATGCCGACCACAACGGCATATATCGCCTTGAAGGTCAACTGTCCCGTCATGGCAAATGCCTGCAGAATTCCGATTGTTGCTGAGGAAGACTGCAGGATAAAGGCCACACCTGCGCCGGTCACATAGCCCAGAAACGGATTGTTCCCCAAACCGGAGAAAAGCGCATTAAAGACGCCGCTATCCGAAAGGGCGCTCACTGCTCCGGTCATGTTCAGCAGGCCGGAGAATAGAATGCCAAAGCCCATGGCAATGGAGCCGATGGTTTCCGAATTATTGAAGTGGACAAACATGATCAGGATAATGCCGATAATCAGGGCAATCGGCGCCAAAGTTGAGGGCTTGAAGACCTGAAGCCAGGAGTTTCCCCCATCCACATCCAAAAGCCGGATAATCTGGCCTGTCACCGTTGTGCCTACATTGGCACCGACAATAATGCCCAAAGACTGATGGAGTGTCAAAATTCCCGCTGCCACCAAACCGGAGGTGATGACAATCGTAGCCGTTGACGACTGAATCAGGGCCGTGACGCCAAGTCCCAAAAGGAAAGCTTTAAAGGAATTGTTGGTCACATGTTCCATGATCTGCTTCAGTGTGCCGGAAGAGCCTTCTTTCAGGCCGTTCCCCATAAGACGCATACCGTAAAGGAACATGGCAAGACCGCCGAAAAGGGTAATCACATTAAAAATTGACATATTGTCCACCCAATCATGCCGTTTTCAACGCAGAAATAGAATCAAAAGAGAAAATCAGAAAAACCGAGACCGGAAAAAACTTTCCAGCCTGGAGACCATGGCATCGCTCTCTGCAGGGCTTTTGCCGGAAGCGGAGAGATAAATCTTGAGCTTCGGCTCCGTTCCGGAGGGACGCACCGTAACCACAGTTCCGCCCTCCAATTCATATTGGACCACATTGGACTTGGGCAGGCCGGTTTCATCCAGCTTGTAGTCTGTCTTCTTTTGGACGGGAATTCCCGCGATCTCCCGATAAGGATCTGCATGCTGCCCGTCCATGATCTTCTGCATTTTTTCAAAACCGGCTTGACCTTCAAACACGAAACTCAGAATCTTATCCGAATAATAGCCAAAACGCTTTTGAATCTCTTCCAGGCCGTCCAGAACACTCTTGCCTCTGGACTTGTACCAGGCAAACATCTCGCAAATGAGGAGGGATGCATTGACGGCATCCTTATCCCGGATCTGAGGACAAGTCAAATAGCCATAGCTCTCTTCGTATCCCAAAAGGAAGCGCTTCTCCTGCCCTGCTTCTTCCAGCCCGTGGATAACTTCACCGATATACTTGAACCCCGTGAGGACATTGCGAAGCTCTACGCCGTAGCCTCTGCAGACATTCTCTGCCAATTTCGTAGTAACCACCGTCTTGACAGCCACAGGATCGGCAGGCAATTTCTTGACTCTGCAAAGGAAATCAATCAAAAGAACACCCATCTGGTTGCCAGAAATTAGGGTCGTGACTCCGTCCTTACGGACTGCTGTACCGACCCGGTCACAGTCCGGATCCGTTGCCAAAACGAACTCTGCGCCGATCTCCTCTGCCTTCTTCAGGGCAAGCTCCAAGGCCTCTTTGATTTCCGGATTCGGGTACGGGCAGGTCGGGAAACGACCATCCGGCCTTTCCTGCTCCGGAGGAATGGTAATATTGGTAAATCCGTGCTCTGAAAGGCAGCGGGGAACGCAGGAGATCCCGGCGCCATTCAAGGGCGTATAGACAATTTTCAAATCCCGGGAAATATCCTTCGGCAGCACAGATTGGGAATCAATAGCATCCAGATAAGCCCGGACCGTGTCTTCCCCGATATAGCTGACCAATCCCTGCTTAAGCGCTTCCTCCAAAGGCATGCGCTTCACATCTAGGAAGGGATCCACTTTCCCCATTTCACTGAGGATCCTGCCGGCAGCAAGTTCCGTGATCTGGCATCCGTCCGGACCGTAGACCTTATAGCCATTATATTTGGATGGATTGTGGCTGGCCGTAACATTGATGCCCGCAGAGGACGCAAGATGGCGGACCGCAAAGCTGAGAGTCGGAGTGGGCATAAGCTGGGGATAGATATGGGCATGAATCCCGTTCCCCGCCATGATCTCCGCGCTGAGCTCTGCAAACTCCTTGGAAAGAATGCGGCTGTCATAGGCAATGGAGACCGAGGGAGCTTCTTCCTGGGATTTGAGATAATTGGCCAAGCCCTGGGCCGCCCGACCTACCACATAGACATTCATGCGGTTGCTTCCGGCACCCAAAACACCCCGAAGGCCGGCAGTCCCGAACTCCAGATCCCGGTAGAAGGCATCATTCATAGCTTCCGGATCGTCGGCCATGGCCTCCAGTTCTTTTTTCAGGTCCGGGTCTGAAACGGAGCGGCACCAAAGCTGATATCGAGAAAGAACATCCATAGAAACACAACCTTAAAAATTAATAGAGAGAGGCAGGATAGGCGCCCTCTTCCGCCAGTTTTCTGAGAGAGGCCTCCACTAGAGGCTTATCCTCCGCATAGGTCACGCCAAACCAGCTGTCATCAGAGGTCAGACAGCGAACCGTAATCGCACCGGCCTTGATACGGGTATCCACCACGGAGGGCAGAAGGTATTCCCCTTTTGCCAAGTCGCCGCTCTCCAGGAAAGCCCGGAAGCCGTCCTCCAGGCAGTCCAGGAACTCGGGAGTGAAACCCCAGAAGTTCATGGAAACGGGATTTTCCGAATCCAGCTTGACACCGTTTGCAGCAGCCCCTTCCGGAGTCTTCAAAATATCATGGGTCTCCACCACATCGGTAAGATATCCTTCGGCACTGACTTTGCAGAGTCCTCTTGTAACAGTCCCGAAATCGGAAAGGGTGTTTTTCAGAATAAAGCCTGCCATGCAGCAGCGTTCTGCCTTCCCGGCATTTTCCAAAAGATAATCATGGACCAGACGGAAGGCCTTTTTGCCATAATAGTCATCTGCGTTGATAACGGCAAAAGGAACTTTCACAGTACCCCGGCAGGCAAGGACCGCCTGTCCGGTGCCCCAGGGCTTGCTGCGGAGGGAAGCCAGAGCTTCTCCGTCAAAGCCTTCCGGAACATTAGAAAGCTCCTGATAGACATATTTGACATTTTCTTCGCCGATCTTCCCTGCTACCTGATTGCCGACGGCCTCCCGCATCAAAGGCTCCAGCTCCCGGCGAATGACGAAAACGATTTCATCAAAGCCCGCTTCAAGGGCATCATGGATGGAATAATCGATGATCTTTTCCCCATTGGGTCCAAGGGAGGTCAGCTGTTTAATACCTTTTCCAAAGCGGCTGCCAATACCGGCTGCCATAATAACAAGCGCTGTTTTCATAAAATATATCCTCGATTCAAAAATAATTTACCTATTCATTCCGGAGAACTTTACAGTCCTCTTCCGTGAGCCCGTCCGGAGCGAGGTCCGCATCTCCTGCTGCCCTAGCATGCAAATCGGAAATCCTATCCCTCACGGTCAGGATTCCCTGTTTGGCAGCGGAAATCCTGCAGCGAAGCAGCTTTTCTTTTTCCCGGTCAATGGGGCAGCCGCCGGAATAGCTTTCATAGTAGAGGCGGCCCAACTCCCCCTCGGCTTCCTTGATCTCGGACCATTTTCCGAAGATTCCTGCTCTTGCTTTCATCAAAGAGCAGAAAGCCGTGAGTTTTTTTACCCTGGTCTGTGCAAAACTCAATGGAATCCTCCAGGCTGTGTTTCCCCGGGATCTCTTCGGGTTCTTCTGCCTTTTCCCTTTGCAAATAAGGCTCTTCTTTTTCATGACTCGCCCTCTTTCTCCGGACAATGCCCACAAATCACCTATTGTGGGCATTATAGCACGTTTCTATGCAAATGCAAAGAAAACCTTGAGTTTTTCCACGCTTTCGCGTATAATGTATGGGAGAGGTTTTACCTCCGAGGAGGAAGCCCTATGGAATGGCTGGAACTGACAATTCAAACGGCTTCAAGCGGTGTGGAATTAACGGCCGCAGCCCTGACTCTTTGGGGCTATGACAGCTTTGTCATTGACGACCAGGCTGAGTTTGAAGAGTTTTTAGAAAATAATCATGAATATTGGGACTACGTGGATGAGCAGCTCCAAAAGGAAATGAACGGTGTTTCACGAATCCGTCTCTACCTGGAGAACGGCCCGGCGGCCATGGATCAGCTTTCTCAGCTTCGCAGTCAGCTTGCCCAGCTTCCCTCCCTTTGGCCGGATGCCGATTTAGGCAGTCTTTCCCTCAGCTTTGAAAGTATTCAGGAAGAGGATTGGGCAAACAACTGGAAACAGTATTACCGGCCTTTGGAAATCGGAGATAAACTCATGATCGTTCCCAAGTGGCTGGATCCCCCCAATCCCGAAAAACGCATCCGCCTCCTTTTGGATCCCGGAATGATTTTCGGAACCGGAAACCACGCCTCCACGAGGATGTGTCTTCAAGCTTTGGAAACTGCCGTTTCCGGCGGAGAAGATGTTTTGGATCTTGGCAGCGGCAGCGGAATCCTCGGGATTGCCGCACTCCTTTTGGGTGCCTCCCATGCTTTGGGAGTCGATATCGATCCGAAAGCAGAGAGTATTGCCCGGGAAAATGCCGCTTTCAACGGACTGTATGGGGACCGTTTCGCTGCCTATACGGGAAATGTTCTGGGCGATGCGGGCTTTGCCGCAAGCCTGAAGTCCCACACCGGCTATGATCTGGTTCTTGCCAATATTGTTGCTGATGTGATCATCCCTTTGGCGCCCTTGGTTCCGGGCCTTCTAAAAGAGAAGGGTCTCTTCATTTGCTCCGGCATCTTGAAGAGCCGTCTTGACGAAGTCCGGGAAGCAATCTTACAGGCCGGGCTGGAGCTTGTCCAAACCAGAGAGACTGAGGATTGGTGTCAGCTGACCGCGAAAAGAAAGGAAGATTAACCATGCGATTTTTCTCTTTCCGTCGGCGGGCATTTCTGCAGAACTTTTTGATTTCCATGGGCATTCTCCTGGGAATTTTTCTTGTTCTTTTCGCTATCCTCGTCATTTTCTCCGGTCGGTATATGGTCTATTCCCGCTCCGGTGTGCAGGCAGATATCGATTGGGCGGAAAACATGCAGGCAACTACCGAACGAAAGACCGTAGATGTGGTTCCGACGGTAACGGTTTTACCTAAGACTGCCATCAACACCGGAACAGTCCGCCGTCTTTCCGGCTGCTATATTTCCGCTGACCGACTCAGCAATCTGGAAGCTCTGAAGAAAGAAATTGCCGCGGGTGCTTTCGGGACGGTCATCGTGGAAATGAAGGACATCTACGGTTATTTCTACTATAAGACTACTATGGGTGTTCCCACGGCATCCGGTATCAACACCGACTCGGTTGCTTCCTTCCTGAAAGGGCTGAAGGATGAGGGCTATTATCTTGTTGCGGCCATTCCCGCCTTTGCAGACCAAAGCTATTGCCTGAACCATGTGGAATTGGGCCTTCCTCTTAAGAGCGGTGTCCTTTGGGTTGATGATAATAACTGCTACTGGATGGACCCGAAAAATGAGGGTACCCTGAGTTTTCTGGAAACCATCGCCTTGGAGCTCTCTAATTTAGGCTTCCGGGAACTGCTTCTCAATGATTTCTACTTTCCTCTTTCCGATTCCATCGTCTATCCGGAAACGGAGATGACAAAGGCGGAGGTCCTGGACAGGACTGTTCAGCGCCTGCAGGCAGACCTGGGAGGCGCTATTACTCTCTCCTTCGGATTGGGAAATTCAAACACCTTCCCCTCTCATTTGGAGAATGGCCGCATCTACCTTAACGCCATCCATGACGGAAATGCCGTTCTTTCAACCGTTTCCCAATTGAGCCTTTGTGTGGAGAACCCGGAGATCCAGCTGGTCTTTATAACAGGCTCAGAGGATGAGCGCTTTGACTCCTACGGCCATATTCTCCCCTTGAAGGAAGCCGAGCCCTTGCCGGAAGAATGAAAAAGCGGAGGAATTGCCCATGAAACGCATCGTCTGCTTTCTCTTGACAGTCGTTCTCTGCCTGAACCTGTGGGCCTGCGGCAGGGACTGGCAGGAAAGCCTTTGCGGGAACTACAATCTATATGCCGTGGATTATCACGGCGCTGCCATAGAGAGTGAAAGCATTGGAAATCTGAAAGCCGTTCATCTTTCCCTTTCCCGCAGAGGGCTGGGGAATCTCACCGTCGGCAATGAAAGCATCCGTCTTACCTGGACCTCTCAAGACAATGCGCTGAGCCTTACCGGCGCCGACC
>JAZUFG010000042.1:0-2373 GCA_045640565.1 Oscillospiraceae bacterium
CTGCTCAAGAGCGCAGTCCACCGTAATAAGCGTTCCGCTTTTTTCTTTGGCCTCTATTACGCAGACCGCATCACTGAGACCGGATATCAGCCTGTTTCTCTGGGCAAAATACGCAGGCTGGGGAGCCGTCCCCGGCGGATACTCCGAAAGAATGCCGCCCGTCTGTTCCAGCCTTCTGTAGAGATTGCAGGATTCCTTCGGGTAAATCACGTCCACTCCGCCTCCCAGAACGGCCAGGGAATAGCCTCCGGCCATTACGGCGGCGCTCTGCCCGATGGAATCGATTCCACGGGCCATTCCGCTTACCACAGCCACCTTTGCCGATGCGAACAGTTCACCAAGTCTCGATGCCACATTTGCTCCGTAGACACTACACTCCCTTGCGCCGATTATGGAAGCGCAGGGCACATTTAATGAGGGAAGCTTCCCCTTTAAGAAAACAACAGGCGGAGTATCCTTGATTTGAAGAAGCTTTGGTGGATAATCCCTGTCTTCGGTACAGATAAGCCTTATATTCTCCTTCAAAAGGTTTTCGTATTCCCTCTGAATATTGTTTCTTACCTCAGGTTCGTAAAAACGCATCAACTGGGCCTTTGTAAGTATTCCCGCATTTTCAAGCTTTTGAGCGGGCGTGTTATATACCTCCTCCGGTGACTGAAAAACCGTCTGAAGCTTTCTGTAGGTTTTTATGCCTACGCAAAGAGTTTTCGAAAGGAACAAAAGGTAAGGAGCCTGCCTTTCCCTGTCCTCTGTTATTGCATGTCTGAAACTGTTCATTATTAACCTCCTATATAGTCCGGAAACCTGTAGCAGCAAGCCTCAAAAAGATGCTTTTTCTCCACCCTTTCGTCTCCGTCAAAGTCCGCTATAGTGCGGGCTACCCTTATTAATTTGTAAAAAGAACGCATACTTAAATTCATACCCTCATACATCGAATAGACAAATTCCTTCTCTTCTTCACCAAGCGGAATATATTTCTGAATTTTTGAGGCAGGTATAAGGGAATTGAATTTGAAACTCTCGTCCTTGTAACGCTCTTTCTGCCTTTTTACCGCAGCTTCCACCTTTCTTCTCAAATCCTCACTGGAGGCTCCGCTGTTGCCCTGTGATATTTCAGATGGTTCCATTCTGGAAACCTCAACGCAGATATCTATCCTGTCCAAAACCGGTCCTGATATTTTGGATAAATACCTGTCTATGGAAACCTTTGTGCACTGGCACCGGTTTCTGTCGGGATAATAGCCGCAGGGGCAGGGATTCATGGCTCCCACCAGCATGAATTTGGCAGGATATGTGTATGTCTGCTTTGCCCTGGAAACGGTTATCTTCCCATCCTCCAAAGGTTGCCTTAACATATCCAGTGTCTCCCTCTTAAACTCGGGCATCTCGTCCAGAAACAGGATGCCCCTGTGGCTTAGGGATACCAGGCCCGGCCTGGCGAAGGAGCCCCCTCCCACAATGGCCTGCGAAGACGCGCCATGATGGGGGCTCCAGAAGGGCCGGGCCTTCACAAGCGGCATTTCCTCAGAAAGCCTTCCCGCAACCGAATAAATTGTGGTAACCTCCAGGCTTTCTTCGTAAGTAAGCTTTGGCATAATGCCCGGAATCCGCTTCGCTATAAGGGATTTTCCCGTTCCCGGAGGCCCGGTCATAAGAAGGTGGTGAAACCCGGCGGCGGCTATAGCCCCCGCCCGTTTCACATTGTCCTGCCCCACCACATCCGAAAAGTCCATGTCCTCAAAGCTTTCCGACGTTTCCTCAAACTCATCCGTTCCCCTGTAGGGCGCAATAACCATAGCCCCCGTTTCCGCCGGCATCTGAAGATAAGCTATTAGCTCAGAAAGCTCCGAAGCAGGAATAATCTCTATGTCTCTTATTAACGCTGCTTCCTTTGCGTTGTCCCTTGGGATAATCACCCGTTCAAAGCCTCTTTCTTTGGCCATTCTGACGATCGGAAGAACGCCCCTTACAGATGTTATGGCCCCATCCAGGGACAATTCCCCCAAAACCAGTGTTTTGGCCGGTTCAAACGCCGCAATGTGGCCGAAAACTCCCAAAAGTGCTACCGCTATGGGAAGGTCAAATGCCGCTCCCGATTTGTGTTCGTCCGCGGGACTTAGATTAATGGTAATCTTCATGGACGCCAGATTGATTCCCGCGTTTTTAAGAGCCACTCTCACCCTGTCTTTTGACTCCTTAACTTCACTTCCCGCAAGGCCTATTATTTCAAGTCCCGGAAGTCCCGCGGAAGCATCCACTTCCACGGTAATAAGGTCGCCAAAAACACCTCCGACTGTACCGGAGTAAACCTTATAAACCATATTCACTTTTTCTTTCCCGGAAATTCAAACGATGCGGTTTCCCGCAAAATTT
>JAZUFG010000043.1:0-5733 GCA_045640565.1 Oscillospiraceae bacterium
ATTATCTATTGACTTTTGAAGCATTTTATTCTATACTTATGATAGTTAGTAATATCCAACTGTCAAATTTATCAAAAAAACTCCTATATTAGCACACGAAAAGCCAGTAATTTAATGGCTTTTCGGTGGTTGTCCCTATTATCCTTCATTCACCAGTTGGTCTCATAGGCCTCCTGCATGTAGTTCAGCTCTTCCCCATGCATGGTGGGAGATGCCAGCCAGACTTTCTTCTCAAAGGGTTCGATGCCGGCGCTACTAAACATAATAGTGCCTCCTAATCATAGTTTTTTACAATTATATTATCTTTGTTAATAATTAAACTCTCACTTTGAGTTCA
Organism: Oscillospiraceae bacterium; assembly: GCA_045640565.1. Classification (GTDB taxonomy): domain Bacteria; phylum Bacillota; class Clostridia; order Oscillospirales; family Oscillospiraceae; genus RGIG3159. Next base: position 338 of record JAZUFG010000043.1, read on the forward strand.
TGCTGCACCGTTCCGGTCATGCCCGAGATAGCCTTTTCTTTTCCTATGTCTCTCCCCTGCAATACCGGCGATTTACGCGAAATCTGCGTTTTTTTTACGCTTCAAATAGAGAACGCATTGCATCAATCTAAACATCTAAATGTAGGGTCTTCACGGTCATACCTCATTATATTTTATTTTGTGCAAAAATGCAAGTCCTTCCACCCCCCCCGCACACTTTTTTCGCCAAAATTACGCAAAATTTGCGAAAAAACGATGATTATTTCTCGTATGCCTATGCGTCACAAAAAAACGGCTTCTGTCATCTGCTCATACACGCAAAAATGTCGGCCATCGGGCGCATACCTAGGGTTTTCTAACCGCGACAGAGACAAGAAAAAAGCGAGAGGATATCCTCTCGCTTTTGCTTTTCCATTTGAGCTTCTTTCACTGCTGCAGGGGGTCTCCGGAACTCAGCGCAGCTCTGCATTCTCCGAATCTGCCTCCAAGGCAGCCTTGTTGACCTTCTTGGGATCCTTATAGGTGGGAACAATCCTTCTGAGAAGGGCGATGAGTTCCTCCGGAGAAGGTTTTTTCTCCAGAGCCTCATCCAAGGTCTCAAGGTGCGCTTCAATCTCCTTGGGGTCGATTCTCTTCTGCTGTTCCACAAATATCTTCTTATTATCAGTCTCATCCAGGTCATTGGAGGCCATGAGGAGCTCCTCATAGAGCTTCTCGCCCGGGCGAAGGCCGATTTCCTTGATTTCGATATCCTTATAGGGCTCCAGCCCGGAGAGGCGGATCAGATTCTCTGCCAGGGTAAGGATCTTGACAGGCTCCCCCATATCCAGAACGAAAATCTGGCTCTGCTTGGCCAAGGCACCGGCTTCCAGCACCAGGCGGGCAGCCTCGGGAATTGTCATGAAATAGCGGATGATCCGCTTATCCGTAATGGTGACAGGACCGCCCTCTGCGATCTGCCGCTTAAAGAGGGGGATGACTGAGCCGTTGGAGCCCAGGACATTGCCGAAGCGCACACAGCAGTACTCCGTAGGGGAATCAAAACGGGACTGAAGGATCATCTCGCAGAAGCGCTTGGTGGCCCCCATGAAATTGGTTGGGTTCACAGCCTTATCCGTGGAGATCATGACGAATTTCTTCACGCCGAATTTCTCGGCAGCCCGCACCACATGATAGGTGCCGAAAATATTATTCTTCACTGCCTCCTCAGGGTTATGCTCCATGAGGGGCACATGCTTGTGGGCTGCGGCATGGAAAACCAGCTCCGGACGAAGGCGGTCAAAGAGCTCATATATCTTTTCCTTATCCCGGACGGAAGCGATCTCCACCCGGAGGTTCAGTTTATCGCCATAGGCAAGGCGGAGTTCCTGCTGGATGTCATAGGCATTATTCTCATAGATATCCAGGATGATAAGCTCCTTGGGGTTATGCCTGGCAATCTGACGGCAGAGCTCGGAGCCGATGGATCCACCGCCGCCTGTGACCAAAACCACCCGGCCGCAAAGGAACTGATCCAGCTTGCTGCCATCCAGCTCCACCGAATCTCTGCCCAAAAGTTCTTCCGGATGAACGTCCCGGACCGTATCCAGGGTAACTTCTCCATTGACGATCTGATAAAGGCCGGGAACACTGCAGACTCTTGCTTCGGTTTTATGGCAAATTTTTAAAATCTCTTCCCGTTCTACACGCTCCACAGAGGGGATTGCGAGAATGATTTTTGTAATCCCATACTTCTTTACTGCATCGGGAATTTCATTCCTGCCGCCCACAATCTGAGCAGCATTTATATATTTCCCCCATTTTGTAGGATTATCATCAATGATGCAGCAAACAGTGCCTGTGCTATGGCTGCTGCCCATAATCTCACGAATCAGCATCTGGCCGGCAGCCCCGGCCCCTATGACCATGATATTGTCTCCGCCCCGGTCCTTTCTCGTGTTCCCTCGATAGGCTTCCATAGCCCGTACAGAGCATCGCATGCCAACCATGCTGAGAAGCTCCAGCAGGAGCTTCAACACTGCAATGCTGGCAGAGACAACTCCTGTCCATAAATATCCCAAAAGAACATTTACGGCAAATGCCAGCAAAACTGTGGCCGAAATGACAAGGACTTCAAAAATACCCACGCTGTGCCAGACATAATGATACATCCGAAGAAAGTAAAAAAGAATAAGGGTGGTAATAATCTCTGCCGGAAGATAGTGAAACCAAGCTTCAACGGTCCTTGATTCCAATGCCTGACTCAGGGAAAAATCATAGCGGAAAAGGATTGCCAAAAAACCGCAAAATGTAACAAAAACCGCATCCATGAGGATGAACACCAACCTGGCATGGATACCTCTCTGCTTCCCATTTGCCACTTTCTTTTCCTCCTTTTCCACTCCCAATAGTATATTAAAGGACTACAACCCTTTGGATTGTAGTCCTTTATTCGCGATTTGTCAATTTTTATATGCGGAATCAGCCGTTGATGAAGTCTTCCAGTGTCTTCAGGTTGTTTTCCCAATCCACAAGATACATCTCATGGCCGCCGATACTCGTGATACCGGTATAGGTCTTGCCCTCCATGTTCTCCACGGGGAGCATGAGCTGGTCGATATCATATTTCAGCATAGCCGGGGCATCTGCAAGGATCTTCGTCACCTGGCCGGGCTTGTCCGCAAGATCCGTACTGATGGCAGGCAGAACCACATTTGCCATGTTGGTAAGTTCAGACACGGAGAGCCCCCGCATGCTCTTGAGAATGGACTCCACGATGTCTCTCTGCCGACTGGTGCGAACAAAATCATTGTCCAAATTTCGATTCCGGGCATGAGCAAGGGCCTGTTCCCCATTTAGATGGTTCATTCCCTCCATTGCGCCCTGATAGCCTGTTTGACTGTTAATAAAGCTTGCCTCGCCATAAGTTAAGTTCAAATCCACGCCGCCAACAGCATCCACCACATCCTTGAAAATGCTGAAATCCACACAGGCATAGTGGTCGATCTTAACCTTGAAGTTTTCCTCTACTGTCTTGACGGCCAACTCCGGACCACCCATGGGGAAGGCCCAATTGAGCATGCCGGAGCTTTTGCCGGGAATGGTCACATACATAGCCCGCATGAGGGAGGTCAGATGGATCTTCCCCGTATCCTCATTGACAGAGACCAGGATCTGCACATCCGCATTGCCATAGCCGGATGATCCCCTTCTATCCTGCCCGATCAGGAGGTAGTTGGTGATTTTCTTGCTTACTTTGACCTCAGCATTCTGCTGCTTTTTCAAATCTTCATCCGCTTTGGAAACAGCTTCCCTGGTTTCCTCGTCTGCAGATTCCAATAACTCCGCAAGGGAGCCCGCACTTTCGCCTTCTCCCATAGCCTGCAGAATCTCTTCCAGACTTTGGTTTTTGGACTCATCTATACCGGTTCCCCCCAGCTTGGAGGTGAAGTAATAGATGAAACCATAGCATGCGGCAACTATGACCGCTAAAACAAGGCAAATCACCAGCAGAATGCGAATCACCAATGGGGCCTTCTGCTTATTCTTTTTTGCTACACGTTTTCCTTCCATAGGAGCACCTCGGGTAATTGATAATTGATAATTGATAATTGATAATTGATAATTAATTGTAATTTGCAATTGAAAATCAATTGCAAATTGATTGAATAAGATAGCTTAAAGCAATCGCAAATCAGGGATAGATGTTGAGGGATTTTTTGGTAGTGGTTATGATAGCTGTCAAGAGTTTGAGAAGTTCTGCGCAATCAGCATTAATACTTTCATACTGTTCGCCTGTGATATAATCGGAACTCACAAGAAGATCCAGCCAGTATTCCGTTTCGCTTGCTTCCTTCAGAGAAACTTGCAGTTTTGAGAGAAAATCTTTTTTGCTTTGTCCCTGAATTGCTTCTTTTACATTTGCTCCAATACTCGTTCCGCTCCTAAGCAGCTGCTTAGACAAAACAAATTCCTTTTTTTCTTCGCAGAGATAACGATATAGTTTAACGATTCGCAAAGCAAAAGCCTTGCTCTTTTCAGCTACAGCATTCTCTGTTCTCATAAGACTTCCTTTATTGATAATTGATAATTGACAATTGATAATTGTTTGTAATTTGCAATTGAAAATCAATTGCAAATTGATTTAATAATTAGGAGAGATTAAAGCAATTGCAAATCAGGGATAGATGTTTGAGGAATCAAGTCAATTGATAATTGATAAAGTCAATTGATAATTGATAAGAATCAAGGCAATTGACAACCAATAATTGTCAATCATCCATTATCAATTGTCAATTAATTGGGGCGGCTGAGCCGCCCCAATTCTCTTTATTCGCCGATGACCATGACCTGAACCGTGCGCTGACGGGCACGGGTCTGGTCCCAATCGATGAAGTGAACTCTGCCGAATTCGCCCAAGTCGGCCTCGCCGTCGGCAATCACGATGGTGACATTTCTGCCGATGATGGAGGAACGGAGGTGCGCATCGGTGTTGTGGCAGCCGAAGTTATCTTCGCCAACGGACTCCGCAAAGTCCAGGGCCTTCTTGCCGGGATGGAGGTACATGCCCTCATAGCGGCAGGTGGGGATCCAATTTTCAAAGCAGTTGACCAGGTCCTGCTGCAGGGTCTCCAGGCCGGTCATGGAGCGGTCAAAAGCATCTTCCTGGGTGATGACGGAGCAGGTGGTATGGTGGGAATAAACGACCACGATGCCGTTCTGCACGCCGGACTTCTTGACGATTTCCTTCACCTGATCGGTGACATTGTGGAAAGAGACAGCGCGGTCTCTGGACTGAACCTTAAAAGCTTCACGGTAAACCATTACTTTGCTTCCTCCTGTTTCTTCAGATCGTCGGCAGCGCGGCGGGTCGCAGCGATCATCTCATCGATCATGGCGATGGGGTCCTTGGCATTCATGATGCCGGAAGCTGCGCCGGCAGCCTCGGAACCGGCCATGATGAAATCATAAACTTCCTGACCGCAGGTGATGCCTGCAGCCTGCTCGACCATGATGTTGGGGTCGATTTCCTTGATGACACGGATTGAATCTTTTACGTATGCCATCGGGCTTGCGCCGTTGCCGCCGCCGATAATTTCGGACGGTTCCGGATTGATGATGTCGGGGTGGAGGTTGGCGATTGCCTTTGCCTCGTCAAGAGTGTCTGCGCATGCGAAAACGTACATGTCGAGTTCCTTTGCGCGGTCAATGGTCTTCTTCATCTGGGGAAGGCTCATGGGCTTTTCGCAGTGGTTGATGACCACACCCTGAGCGCCAGCGGCCTTGAGGCCCTCGGGAAGCACATCCGCCATGCCCCGTCCGGGACGGAGGGTGTCCATGTAGGGTGCCAACACAATAAGATGCTTTGTGTTCTCCGCTACACGGCGGATCTCCACCGCGGGGCAGATGAAAAGCAC
>JAZUFG010000044.1:0-4572 GCA_045640565.1 Oscillospiraceae bacterium
TTTGCAAAAAGTTACATAGAGCAAAAAAGGAAAGATTTTTCGCTGCAAAGGGAGAACGGGAAAAGACAGGAGACCGACCCTTATGTTACTGTTTCTGCCATTAAAAAATACCCCCATTTCCTGTATAGTCCGGGAACTGTACGGAAACTTGCACACAAGTCCGCGGACTGTACATTTCATGGAGGCATTATCTCATATTGGCCGGCTCTATGCCAGCCACCCTTTTATTTGACGGTTACGAAAAATACAGACAAAATCGCATAAAATGAGGCAAAACGGGCTTCGAGATGGCCATCGCGGCTGTCCCGGAGCCCGTTTTTTCGTTTCCGGCACTGAAAACAGCCGGAAAATGCGGTGTACTTTTTGCAGTTTTTAGCTCTGTAAAGAACTCGGCAATCGACTGCGCGGGGGGATTTGAACACAATTAAATTTTGCTTATGTGTTTTAAATAAGAGTGTTTAAGCTGTAATATGCCGATCTGATTGAGAGCGCAAACTGGAATTCTTACTCCAACTTATTTACTTTTACTCTTTTTTCTCACAACTATAAAAACTGCCGCAGCGGCAATAACGACACCGGAGAGAGCAATAACGCTCCACGGATAGCCTACAGAAAAGATAGAAGCATAAGGCACAATTCTGGAATAATCAAGCTGAGGATAGTCCATGTCTTCCCATTTCCACAAAACCCATTCGTTCGATCCTCGATAATCGTGTATGAGGCTGTTTAAATCTTTAAAGAACCCATTGTATTTACGATCTAATTCTTCTTCCGTGAGCATTGTGCCGAATCTATTGTCAGGAGCATTCGTGAAATAGCTATTTTCGACGATGCCTTCGTTTATACCGCAAATTCCGCCGCTGTTTTGCGAATCGCTAATTTCACCAAAGCTGACGCAATTCACGATAGTACCGTAGTTTTCAGCACAAATGCCACCCGTTTCAAAAGCATTATCGATTGAGCTTGTATTCAAGCTATTTACTATTTTTCCATAATTGATTCCGCAAATTCCGCCTTCACCGGCATCGCCTTTTTCAATTATGCAATTGCTGGTACAATTCATGATTTCCCCGTGATTTTCCGAGCAGATACTTCCAAAAGAAGCAGGCACTTTTTTGGTATCAGAAGCAAAGGTGCCGGTAACGATAAGATTTTTAACTGTCCCGTGTTCGCCTATAGCAGGAAACAAACAAAAGGTATTAAGTGTTTCTATTTCTATTGAATGTCCGTTGCCGTCAAAAGAACCCTCAAATGGAGATCTGGTAATTGCGGTCCTTCTAAGCCCCGAATATTCTGATATTTCTTTTATGTCATCGGTAAGTTTGAACCAAACATATCTGAAATTTTCTTCACTTGCACGATATAAAAACGCAGTAAGCTGGTAGTCGGTGCTGATGCAGTATGGGTTCCTTTCTGATCCATCTCCGCTTATGCCTATATTTTTTGCCTGTTCTTTCCAATCATATGAAGCATATCCTGCCGCAAATGCTGAAACCGGCAGCATACATAACAAAAGTATAACAACAAGCAGAATGCTGAATAATTTTCTCATATTGGCTGACCTCCAAGACGAATTTACTATTTATGTCAAGATCTCTTTATCTGCAATTATTATATCACAATACAAGACCATCGATCCCGAGGGTGGGGCTCTGGAGATGATCATCAAGACCAAGGAGCAAATCGGCGGTCCTCTGGAGCAGTTCGGCACCGTGGGCTACAAGTTCGAGACCAACGGCGCAACCGTGGTGAGCCCGGAGAGAGTGCTGCGTGTCATGTCCACCAGCTCCTACTCCGGAACGGACTCGGCCAACTGAGCATGGCTCAGTTGGCAGTGAAGACGCTTCGCTAGTGAATAGTGAATAGTGAATAATTGCGGTGCAAAGCAGAGCTTTGCGGTTTTGCTATTAGATAAAAATGGCAAGGTGCAAGGCGCAAGCTGCAAGAAGTTAGGAATTAGGAGTTAGGAATTAGGAGTTAGGAGCGAAAAAAGCCTCCACCTGGCAGGGCGGAGCCTGCAAGGGGGAGGTGCCGAGCTCAAGCGAGGCGGAAGGGGTTGACTGCAAAGCAGAATTGTTCCACCCCCTCAGTCAGCCTCACTTCGTTCGGCTGCCAGCTCCCCCTTTCGGACCGGTTCCCGGTCCTTCTATGGGGAGCCTTAAAAGGGAGTATTTTTGAAATGAAAGAGAGGAAAGAATATGACTAACAAGAAAGAAAATGAAACTGAGCGTGTTGCGGTATATGTCCCCAGGGGCAGACCCAACGAGGACCCCAACCTGATGATCTCCGTGAACGGCGTGAACTATGTTCTGCCCAAAGGCGAGACCTCCATGCTGCCCCCCGAGATCGCGGAGGAATATTATCGCAGTGTGAAGGCAACGGACGCATTTTACAACGCCATGGATCAGAGGGCGAAGGAGAGCATGATGTCTGCCAACGAAGTTCTTGGCCTGTAGGCAATTGATAATTGATAATTGACAATTGACAATTACGGGTAGGGGCGCACTGTGTGCGCCAGAAAAAGCCGCCACCTAGCAGAGCCTAAAGTAAAGCGCAAAAAAAGCCTCCACCTGGCAGGGCGGAGCCTGCAAGGGGGAGGTGCCGAGCTCAAGTGAGGCGGAACGGCCCGAGCGTAATGAATGACATGCCGGTGGCATGTCAGAACGCGAGGGTGACCGAGCCGCAGCGAGAAGACTGCCCGCGAGACTTGAGCGTTCGCAGACGGCTCTTAGCGAGTCGGAGACCGAAGGGGTGGAACTCAATATTGCGTTTTCAAATATTCTTCAATTCGTGCAACAAAGGTCTCTGCCGATTGTACCTGGCGGGCTGTATCCGACTTTGAGAGCACAAAGAAATCATTATAGTCACTGCCCTCACGGACCATGGACAACTCAGAAATGAGATTGGAAAGTTCATTCTCAAAAATACCGGTCTTCACATAGCGCTTCCGGAATTCGGAGATTATACCGCTGTGGTGTTTCATGTCAATTCCGTCAAGAGCTAAAACAGACCTCATGGCATGAAAAATGGAATAGTATGCGCGGTTTGCAGCTCCGCGGTAGCTTTCTTCGGAAATCAGGAGCTGCGCTTCTGAAAGACACTCTTTTGCGTGCTCAAGCCGAACTTTCGAAATTTCAATATGCTGCTCAGGAAGCATAACGGATTCCCTCCCGGAGAACATTTTGATAGAAGGGCAGGAAATCGGCATATCGCCTGAACTGCGCAAGGGGAACGACCTGGATGGAAACTACTGTGTCATTCTCAAGTCCTAACCTGCCAGACAGGGCAGCGAGAGTCTTCCACTCGGCAGAAATCTCCTCCTGGGTTAGATCGGCGGTCAAAAGAATATCAATATCGGACGTTTCCTTGTTGTCGCCTCTGGCGTAGGAGCCGTAGAGGATCGCGTCCTGAATACGGCCGGCGTAGATTTGATTACAGTTCTGATATACAGCAGACAAAATGTCCAAAGCCTGCAGCTTGGTACACATGGTTTCACCCCACTTTCCTATAAAGGCAAGGCCAGTCATTTCTCATACAGCACAACTCCTGTCCGGCGGATTTCCAAATCAATTTTGGATTCGGGAACGATATGGGTGACATCAAAGAGGTCAACATCTTTGCCGATGGCCGATTGGATATCATCCTGCAGGCCGACGAAACGGAGGCCGCGAAGGCCGCTGTCCACTAAAAGGTCAACATCACTTTTTCCGGAGGCCGTTCCCTTGCCGTAAGACCCGAACAAAACGGCTTTCCGAATCTTATGTTCGCCGAAGATGGGAAGAAGAATGTCTTTCAGCTGAGAAATGGAATATACATCTGGCATGCTGTCACCCCCTTTGAAGCTATGTGCCGAGAATTTCCGATTTCAGTATAACCGAATCCAAACAAAAATGCAAGGAGAAGAAACTATGACCGTTGGTGAATTGCTGGAGCTCTGCGATGAGCTGGCGCCCAATCAGTTTAGCTGGAATGACAAGGTCCTTTGGCTCAGCGAAATTGAGGGAAGGATTTGGGAGGAGCTGCGGGAAGGGATCGCGGGCAGTCAACCCCTTCCACCGGCTTCGCCGGTCCCCCTCCCCCTTGCTGGCTCCGCCCTGCCAGGGGGAGGCATTACGGGGGATGCTCAGGAAGAGGATGCCTTCGCCGGCTTTAACTGGCGGGCAACAAATGCCACGCAAAGGGCAGAGGTCCAGGGACTGGAGCTCCTTCTCCCGGAGCCTTGGGCCAGAGAGATCTATCTGGGTTATCTGCAGGCCTCCATGGATTTTTACAATCGGGAGTGGGAGGGCTTCCGCCTTCATCGGGCGATTTATGAAAGCCTTTTGCGGGAATATTTCGGCAAGACAAAGAAGGCAAACTATTCGGCACCCAGAAGACAGAAATGGAGGTTCTAGCTAAGTCGGAGGCCAAGCGGTCTTAGGAAGACAATTTCATCACACAACTCCTTGGCTCACAGAACGCCATGGCTACGATCCGACTTGCGATTTATGAAAGCCTTTTGCGGGAATATTTCGGCAAGACAAAGAAGGCAAACTATTCGGCACCCAGAAGACAGAAATGGAGGTTCTAGCT
>JAZUFG010000045.1:0-13540 GCA_045640565.1 Oscillospiraceae bacterium
TCCTGATTAAACTGTATAATGTCTGCCATGGAGAACTCCTTTCGTGTGTGTTTTTGTTGTGGTGACATTATTCTACACGGTCTGGGGTTCTCTTTCTATGTTCAATTTTTAAATGTGCGAAAAATATTATACCTTATCAAGCGACCCGCCCTGGAGTCAATTTCCGGGACGGGTTTTTCTTGCTTTCGGCGGTCGCAGCTGACTGCCGTAAAAGTAAAGGTTTGCTTTTACAATGGTATCTTTGCAGGACGAATAGTCTACCAAATTTGAGCAAAGCTTGCCTTCACTCAGTATCAGGCAAATGAATTTTTGCCTTTATGGGCAGAGTAAGGGAACTCCCTTGCTCTTTTTTGGCTTGCCGATAGCGGGATAATCAAGAAATAATTATTGAATCTTTCATAAAATTACTGTAAAATAAGGCTTATATATTTAAACACGCAATAATGTTAAAGGAGAGCATACAGATGAAGAAGTTTGCAATAATATTAGCCGTATGTGCAGTGCTTCTCAGCTTGGTATCCTGTGGAGAATCTCAAGGAGAAAGCTGGGATGTTTACACATTGAACTGGCTGAAAGATAACGGTGTCGATTCGGTTTCAACGGTTAAAACCGATTCTTTGGAGGAACTTGATTGCAGTTATCAATTCACGGAAGCAGAATCTGACGAAGAAGCCGCTTCTCTTGAGGTAACATTCAAAGGAGAAAAACCAAGCGAATTCGGAAATCTCTATATCAAAGATCTCATGTTATCGGGAGAATGGGCTTTGCTCGATTCCAATACCGTGGTTTCTGAGGATGGCTATTCCGCATACACTTTCTATTCTGATGCTTCACAGGAAAGCGGTAAGTCTGCAAAATGTCTTGCCTCCATATATGCAGAAGACAATCTTCTCGATGAAGAACCCCGCTTTGTCCTTAACTTTTCCGTGGATCAGCTATTAAACGGTGCGGAAGCTCAGGAGCAGATTCAATCCTTTGTGGAAGGGCTCGGCTTTACGAAGAACTTTTACGGCGATGCGGATCTGGGTGATGTCGCCGATTGGTTTATCGTCGATATGGATGACGAAAACACGCTTCTTGCCGCCGCTATTGATCTGGATGCAAGCGCCGAAAGCTCCCTTTTGAAGATCGTTGATACCGAAAACTTTACGGTCGATCAGTCATCTGTCGATTTTCACGGGACCTTTATCAGAGGCAGTGAAAAGAATGCCGACGGCAATGTTGCTGCCTCTAAATCCTTCGGCAACTATGGCGTATACTACATGTATATCACAGAAAGTCTCCCCTACTATGAATGGCCGTCGAAAACCGTCTCTGATTTCATTCATGCAGAAGGATTTAAAACAGCGATCCCCTCTTTAGACGGATTATTCACCGTGGAAGAAACTCCCGATTCCATTATTCTCAGAGCTTTGGACAGCAAGATGCACGGATACGCGGGAAGCTTGGACAGAGAATATTATGACCTTCTCAGCCAGGCCGCCGAAGACTGGACAGTTGAAGAAATTACTACCGGCATTGAAAATACGGACGAAGCCCATATCTATGAAGCATGCTCGACAGAAACTATCGACAGCAATTGTGTTAAGATTCTTTTCGGTAATATCGGATCTCTAAAAGAATTTTACTTTGAAATCAAAACGGACAGAGCCATCGGCCCGTTCCCTTCCGATCTTGCAGCCGAACTTGCGAATGAAACATGGGGATTTGAAACGGTCGTTCCGACCGCTGATGGCGATAAATGGGGTTTCGGGAGTGACAGTACCGACGAACTCATTGCCCTTCACACGACAGAGGTTGACGCGATTTCCTTCTATAAATACTTAATGAATTTTTCCGACAGCCTTTGGAATGTTGAAATCATCACCAGGCAAACGACCGGCGGCAGAACCATTCCCGCTGCGGCATGTACTTCTTTGGAAAAGATCGTTCAGGATGAAACGGAATATGTGATCTCCGTTTTCTTTTACCAAATTGAGCTTGACCAATTTGATGTCCAAATCTCGGTTAAAGAAGCACCCTCACCCTTCAATACACGGGCAATAGAAAAAATATTTAATGAATCGTTCGGATTTACAACAACTGTTCCGGCCGCTGATGGGGATTCATGGCAGCCGAGTGCTCTATATTGCTCTGATGTTGAATATTTCCAGGTAGTAGAAGATTTTGAAACGGAAGATTTCACGAACTACGTTGATAAATTTGATCCTGAATTCTGGGATATTGATGTCATAAAAACAGTAGCCTACGGTTTCCGTCAAACGATAGCCAGATGTGTCTCAAAAGAAACGGTGAATATTGATGGGCAGGATCAGGTTGTAAAAGTTGTATCTACCCTTGTTGATGAAGATGTGATCCGCGAATTTAATGTGGATGTATACCTGATTCCTGCTGCAGATAAATATGACAGCGATGCTGTCAGCGCTTTCGTTCGTGATCCTTGGGAATTTGATGTGGAAGTCCCGGCACCGGACGGCGATTCCTGGTATTTCCATGAATGTGACAGCAATTACTATTGGCAGTACACCGATGAAGTTGACGCTGACAGCCTTCAGAATTATCTGGAAAAATTTGATCCCGAAGCCTGGAGCATCAAGACTTCCGACGGCAAAAACAGTGACGGCGCTTATACAGCTGATTGCTATTCCCTGGATACAGTTGATATTGACGGTGTCAGCTATGAAATATGGGTTCACACTGTTTTAACCGAGGGAACTGCAATGGATGTCACTGTGAATATCCAGGAACACCGTGTTCTTTTCCCGACTTATGAAATCAATGAGATCATGGTTTCGCAGGGCTGGACCGCGCCCTACCACCTCCATGTGAACGGATTGGATACATTAGGCGCCTTCTTCTACGACTTGGAAACAAATTATGATCCCGAAACGGAAAGCTATGAAATTTCCATTCTGAGTGATGAGGATATGTCTGTCCTTCTTGATATGCTCATCCTGGATGACTATGGCGGAAGTCCCTTTACGGATCAGTTTGAAGACCGGCAGTATGAGGCGTACAATGTCATCTCCTACTATCCGTGCTATTATTATGAGGACGGCAGCGGTATGGATGAAACAAAGCCTTGGGCGGAAATCACATATGACCAGAATCAATTGCTGGGCGATGCGATGACCACCGTAACTTTCACAATTCCGAAAGCCTCGTAGTAATCGCTTTTTATCGTATGATCTGAAAGACAAAAATGGGAGGATAAGATATGAACTGGAATATTTTGTTCAGATTATTGCTGATATGTCTTCTTCCGGCCGCTGTATCCATTGGAATGGTTTTTGTAGAAAGAAAAACAAAGTTTAATACGATTCCTTTCAATTGGCAGGAAATCATTATCGGCGCTGTCTTTGGCGGATGTGCTATTTTGGGCACAGAACTCGGCTATAATATCGGCAGCGGTATCGTTGCTGGCCTCAGTGATGCGGGCGTTTTGTGTGCCGGGCTGATTTTCGGCGGACCTGCCGGACTTTTTGCCAGCATCATTGCCTGCATGTACAGCGCACTCCAGCCGCTTTTGCATCATTTTTCCATCGGTGTTTATACTCTGATTGCCAGCTCGGCATCTTCCGTTCTGGCCGGAATCTTCGCCTATGTGGTCCGCACTTACATGTTCGAAAACAAGAGGCCCAGCGCAGGCATTGCATTGGCGATCGGAGCGATCATGGAAGTCATTCGCATGATGATCCTCTTCCTGACAAAATTAAAGGATTTGGATCATGCCTTTGAAGTCATCAAAGTCATTTCCATTCCGATGATCATTGCTACCGCTTTAGCATGCTTTATCCCCTGTCTGACATTGGATATTCTTTTTGAGGAAAAAAACAGCATCCAAACCAGACGCAAAGCACTCACAAGCAAAATCCAGAAATGGATGCTTGCGGGACTGGTTGTCTCCTTTGCCATCAGCACGGTTTTCGTCTACTTCGCAGAGTCCAAAAACGCAAATAACGATTGCGACACCTTATTGGATCTCAACATTGAAGACGTGAAAAATGCGGTCCTTGATTCCACCGGAAATGATTTGTTAAAGAACTGCGTTTTAGCGAAAGAAGCCTATGAAAAAAATGAAAGCGTTGATTTGGAGTCTTTGGCGTTGGTTATTGGCGTGGATGAGATCGATGTCATTGAACTTTCCAACTCAAAAAAGCCGATCATTACGAACAGTACCGATCCGGATGTCATCGGATATGATATGTCTCTCGGAGAACAGTCTAAAGCGTTTAATGTATTACTGAAAACTTATCCGGGTGAGCATAAAACGCAATATGTTCAGGAAGCCATGCCGAGAAGCAATCCCGTTCCCGGTACTCCCAAAGATAATATCTTTAAGTTTGCAGGTATGACTCTGAATTTGGGTGACGGCAGAGACGGCTATATCCAGGTTGCCTATAAATATTCCTCTTTTGAGCTTCTTATCAACGCAAAGGTACGCGGACTTTCGTCCAACAGACATATCGGCAAATCCGGTTTGATTTTTGTTGCTGATATGGATCAAAAAATCGTTTCCAGTGATGATGAGAACACGGTCTATCTTTCCGATATCGGTTACGATTTGGAGAATTGCTCCGAAAACACAAAATACCAGGGCAGCGGACTCTTCTCAAATTCTTCCGAAAAGCAGCCGGCTTATTATAAATACGCAACCGCGGAATATTATTATATTTTGTCCTCCATGCAGGTTGCCGAAGTTACTACTTCCAGAGACAACAACATATATCTCACCTCCTTCTGCGAAGTCATTATCTTTGCACTGCTGTTCGCGATCATTTACATTCTCATCAAGCTTCTGGTCGTGAATAACGTAACCGAAATGAATAAGAATCTGGGTGAGATCATTGACGGTAATCTGGACGTTGTTCTGGACATTAAGGGCAGCAATGAATTTGAATCCTTGTCTCAGGATATCAATGAAACGGTCGGTACTCTGAAGGATTTCATCGAAAAAGAAAAGAATCGCCTGGCCAAAGACCTGGCTCTGGCTAAATCGATTCAAAAGAACGCATTGCCGAGTGTATATCCGAATGATCCCCGAATCACGGTTGCCGCAAGCATGGATACCGCTAAAGAGGTTGGCGGCGACTTCTACGATTTCTATATTCCCAAGGAAAACCAGGTCAATATCCTGATCGCCGATGTCAGCGGCAAGGGCGTCCCTGCTGCCATGTTCATGATGCGTGCCAAGACTCAGCTGAAATCCCTGTGTGAAAATCTTCTCCCCATTGAGCAGGCCTTTACGCAGGCAAATAATGAACTTTGCTCAGGCAATGAGGCCGGCATGTTTGTTACTTCATGGCAAGGCAATATTGACCTGCAAACCGGTCTCATGAAATTTGTCAATGCCGGACATAACCCGCCCCTTGTCAAGAAGAAGGACGGCAAGTTTGAATACTTAAAATCCAGAGCCGGATTTGTTCTTGCGGGATATGAAGGATTCCCCTATAAGGCCCAGGAGTATCAGCTTGAAAAAGGCGATATGGTCCTACTGTATACCGACGGTATTACAGAAGCCACAAGCGCCGCCGAGGTACTCTTTGGTGAAGATAGACTTATCAACTACCTCAATGGCTTATCTGACGATATGCTGAAGCCGGAAATCATCCTCAAGGGTGTTATTGGCGCAGTCAACGAATTCGTCGGAGACGCTCCCCAATTTGATGATGAAACTATGGTCTGCTTCGTCTATAACGGGAATAACGAAGAATAACGGTCCCGCAGTGAAAAGTCTCTTTTGTCTAATGGCAAAAGAGACTTTTTCATCTGTATATGCCCATGCAGAACATCATGCGCATTTTCTGCACAACGTCTGTTTGCGGCGAATGAACTGCCCATTGACCTGATCAGCGAGATGCCCAAGTTTGCTTTGGCGCCCGCTGCAGATTTTTTGACTGTCCAGCATAATCTCCGACAATGAGCGGATCCGGAGTCCCGGCAGAAGAAATCCCTTTACTGCAAACGCAAGTCCACAGACGCTCAGACGCAAAGCCCGAATAGTTTCTTGACTCATAAGGCCCTGAGATATATAATAGAACGGAATTGGAAATATTCATCTTTATCCAAGGACATCCCATTATCCAAAACTTTTGAACCGGAGAACAATTATGAAAAAAATGAACCTTATCAGCTTTATTGCCATCGTCCTTGCGATTGTCGGCCTTGCACTCCTCAGAGTTACGGGCATGACCGTCCATATCATCATTTCCCTTCTTGCTCTGGCAGTCATGGTCTTCTGCGCAGTTAAGGGCAAGAAATATTGGAAAAAACCCGCTCTTGAAATTGGTTATCGGGCTGCTTTTTTGGTTGCCTTGCTTACAGGAATTGTGATGCTCGCTGCGCATCTATCCGATGCTGTCAGCATTATCCACAAGATTTTTGCTGCTGTCTTTGCAGTTCTCTATCTTATTAACTTTGTGGTTTTTCAGTTGGCCGAAAAGAAGTAACTGTTCCGGATCGCCGTCTAAAAATGAGAATCGGCTCGCAGTTTTTCCATTTTGTGTCCGTTCGCATTTAAAATTTAAATCGGTATTTAAAAACCGCCCATTTGTCAAGCAGACAATTGGGCGGTCTTTTCATAAGCAGCAGGGCCTCTGCAGAGGACAAGGACACCGGGGCCCTTTCATCAGCGGTCTCTTTTCATACCAAAGATGGATAGCCGCCCCAAGTCCCTTCCGGAGGATCGGCAAAGCGCCGGTTTTCCCTATACTCCTACCGTGGTGGTCTCCGGCAGTGTGGAACCGCCGTCAATCACAAACTCTGCTCCCGTCAAATAGCTAGACTCGTCACTGGCCAGGAAAGCAGCCAGCTCGCCCACCTCACGGGGGTCAGCCAGGCGCCCCAGAGGGATTGCCGCTGCGATCCCGTCGATCACGCTCTGCGGATTATCCGGGCAAGACTGCTTTGCCATACCCTTAACCATCGGCGTAAGCACATATCCGGGCAAAATCGCATTCACTGTAATGTAGGGTGCGAATTCGCCGGCCAGTGCCTTTGTCAGACCGATCAGGGCTGCCTTACTGATTGCATAGGCTGCCTCCCCGGGGTCTGCCACCTTAGGCCCGGTTACGGAAGAGGTAATGACGATTTTCCCATATTTTCGCTCCAACATGGCCGGAATGACTGCCTGGCACGCATTCCATGCACCCTTCAGATTGATGCCCAAATGGGCATCCAAATCCGCCTCCGTTTGCTCAAGAAATTTGCCCAGCCGGCAGATTCCCGCATTGGCAGCCAGAATATCCACCTTGCCGAATTCCTTCACAGCCTGCTCATAGCCCTTGTGAACGCTTTCCGCATCGGACACATCCATCCGGATGCCCAAGGCCTGAAAGCCCTCTGCACGGAGTTTCGCCGCTGCTTCCATTACATCCGTGCCTCGCGCCGCCAAAACAACATTGGCACCGTGCTCTGCCATGACCCGGGCGATCCCCTCTCCGATTCCTTTGGAGGCTCCGGTAATCAATGCCGTTCTTCCTGTCAACTTTCCCATCCTTTTGAACCTCTCTTTTCTTCATTTTTTCTCCGACGATTCCGTGAGAAAAGCTGTTTGGGTCAGTATAACACAGCTCCCCTCTTTCCTCAAGTGCCAAAGAGGCAGCAGGTACCGGAACACGTTCGGGTATTCATATTGACAATTTCTCTGCCATTTGTCATAATATATCCGGAAAAACTGCTTTGCATCATGAGTTCGTCACAGCTCCGTTTCAAACGGAAGCACTTCCAGGGAAAACCCCGCGCCACCGTGCTCGGGCACAAAGGTTTTCATATGAAGATTTTTGATCGGATATCCAACAGTCTGGAACTGCGGGAGAACAAGAAGGTTTCCTCCCTCCTCGCAATCCTCACCAGTATTTTTATTGCGGCGTTTGTCGTCAGTAATATCGTAGCGGCCAAGAGCGTTTTGCTCTTTGATTGGACGGTTGCAGGGGCACCTCTCTCTATTGCCTCCTCCTTTTTGGTTTTCCCCATCACCTACATCATCTCAGATATCTTTTCAGAGGTTTATGGCTATGCCTGGAGCCGGAAAATCAGCTGGATCGCCTTTTTTGTCAACCTGATTATGGTGGGTCTGATTTTCCTGACTACTCTCCTGCCGGGTACCAGCCAAGAATTTGACGAGGCCTATTCTACTGTTCTCTCTTCCTCCTTTGGAATCGTCCTGGCTTCTCAATTTGCCTTCCTGATCGGCGACCTGCTCAATGACCTCATCTTCCGCAGCATGAAAAGACGGGACCGCCGAAGAAACAATTTCAGCTTCTTGAAACGCAGCATTACCTCCTCCCTGGCAGGTGAGATTCTGGACTCTTTGGTTTTCCTTCCCCTGCTTTATCTTGCCATTGGCGGATTCGGGAACATTATTACCAGTTTCCCTCAGTTCATTGCAATCGTCTGCTTCCAGGGATTTTTAAAAACCGCTGTGGAAATCGTCGGCGCACCTTTGGAGATAACCATTGTCAACTGGGTGAAACGGGTTGAGAATATGGGGGAAACGAAAAGCCTTGACAAGGAAGCAAATGGCCGCTAGTATTATATGTGACCGTCCGGTCACGCAATAGATGCGGAGGTTGCTATGGAAAAAACAACAAAGGAAAGAATTCTGGATGCTGCGCTGATCAGCTTTGTGGAAAACGGTTATAAAGGGACGAATCTGCGGGACTTCGCTGCAGGATTGGGGCTGAGCAAATCCGCACTTTACCGCCATTATGAGAGCAAAGAAGCCATCTGGGACGCCTTGATCGACAAAATGGAAGTATACTACAGGGAACATTTCGGCTCTGCGGAACATCTACCTGAAATTCCGAAATCCTGTGAGGAGTTCCTTGCCCTTGTGATGCGCATGGTGGATTTTACGATTCACGATGAAAAAATCATTCTGACGCGGAAGCTGATTTTAACGGAACAGTTCCACGATGCCCGTGTAAAGGCACTGGCAACTGAACATTTTGTAAACGACACCAAAGCAATTTTTAAGGGTATCTTTGAAAAGATGATGGAACGTGGTCTGATTCAAAAAGAAGATCCGGATATGCTTGCGTTTGCCTTTACCTCTCCCATCACTTCTCTCATCCACTATTGCGACCGAGAGCCTGAAATGGAGCCCGCAATCATGCGCCAGATCGAGGCATACGGAAAGCACTTTATCCGAATGTACGGAAAAGCAATCCCGTAACGAATAAACACTGATAGGAAACGAGGAAAAAATATGCGGAATCTTATAGATTTTTTATCGGCTGCACTGCCCTGGATCAGTATCGGACTCCTGCTTGCGATCTTTTTTGCAAGAGCGGCCAAAAAGAAAAACGATAAGGAAGAGGAGAACTACGGTACGGAAGGCATGGCGCTCGGAATGTGCTTTGGAACTGCCCTGGCAACAGCTGTTGGAATCAACACCGGCAGCGGCCTTATCCTGGGAATGTTAGCAGGCTTGGTCATCGGTTCCACTATTGAAAAAAAGAAGAAAGACGGCAGCGAAAGCGAGCAGCAGTGATCCTGAGAACCCGGGTTTTTCATCTATAAAGGGAAAACGAAGTGATCTCTGCAGCTCCGGAGAAAGAAGCAGGCTTACCCTTCGGTGAGTCTGCTCTTTCTTTCCGAAAATTACAAGGCGCGTAAATATTTGTAACTATTTGTTGACTTGCTGTGGATTTATGCTATAATTTTTTTGTTATTCCTGCCCATAATCGATATCTACTGAAGAAAACACTTTGCAGCGCGAATACAGAGGAAAAGCCCTATGACAGAACAGAAACTAAACAAACTCAGCCGCAGCGAACTCCTGGAACTGCTCATCCAGGCTTCCAGGGAAAACGAAGAACTGACCCTCCGTGTGGAAGAGCTGGAAAAGAAGCTCAATGACCGGACAATCAAAATCAAGAAAGCCGGTTCTCTGGCAGAAGCTGCGCTTTCCCTGAATGGGGTTTACGAAGCCGCAGAGGCGGCTGCTAAACAGTATGTCTACAATATTAAGCTCATGCTGAAGCAGGAGCTTGAAAAAGAACTTCGCCAAAAGGATTCTTTCGATTTATAAATTCTCAAACGAATCTGCTGAAAGCCCGCTTCGCAGCGGGCTTTCCTAAAAGCTCTGCTGTTTTTCAGGAGGTGTAACACAGCATGCGAGTCGGTTTTGCACAGGTCCGCACAGATGACTGCTCTGATTTTGAAATGGGAGGAACCTTCACCAATTACCTGTCTTCCTCCTGCAAGTTTCATTCCCCGCTGCACGCCTCTGCATGGGCTGTAGAGGCCGGAGATAACAGCTTTATCTGGGTCTCCAGCGATCTTGCCCGTTTTGCGGAGTCCGATGCCGATATCATCCGGAAGGAGATTTCCGAACGTACCGGTGTTCCCTTTGACCACATTCTCTGCTCTGCCACTCACGCCCATGCCGGGCCAACGGCCAGACCCAGTATCTCCCCCTATTTTCAGCACGGAGATCTGAGCTATTTTGCCAAATTCGGGGCCAGGATCGCAGAGGCCGGCGTTGAAGCCTGGCAGAATATCCGGGATGCCTACCTCGCCTACGGCCACATGAATGAGGCCAAATGCGTCCACAACCGGAGATATATTATGGAAAGTGGAGAATCCATGATGGAGCCCGGCGGGCCCGAATACCCCGGCCGACTCATGAAGGAAGGCCCGGAGGATCCGGAACTCCAAGTCATTTGGTTCATGCCATCCAAAGAATACGACTATAACGCTCTGGAAAAACCTTTGGGCATCATTGTGAACTACAGCTCTCACGCCTCCGAGGTCTATGGAGAGAAGTGGGTCTCCTCCGGTTTTCCCGGTGTCATCCGCCGAAATCTGCAGGCGGTTTACGGGGATATTCCCGTGCTTTACCTTCAGGGCTTCTGCGGAAATCTGACTCCCCGTGACCATGAACATGACAACAGTTGGGGGCACTTTATTGACGGCACCGAGCGCATCGGCACCATCCTGGCAGCGGATGTGATGCGCCTCATGGCTCTGCAGCGGCAGCGAGAGGATATCCCCGCTGCGGATATTCAGATTCAGACCGAGAAATGCCGCCTGAATCTTCGGGAAGTCACAGAAGAGGACAAGAAGAAATCCGACGAAATCTTTGATATTCTTTTCAAAGACCGGGCTGCCTTTGACGCTTTGGATGTAAAAGAAAAGGCTTACGCCAACAAAATCAAGAATCTTCTGAAAAAATGGGAGAAAGCTTCCTATGAAGATGTGCCCATCTCTGCTGTTCGGGTAGGTGACCTGATTCTCCTTGCCCACCCGGCAGAGCTCTTCTGCGAATACCAGTTGGACATGAAGCAGCGCCTGGGCTCAAAGACTCTGGGCGTAGAGCTGACCAACGGCGGAATTTGCTATGTGGGCACCAAGCAGGCCTACCTGCACAAGGGATATGAAATCAATTCCGGCTTCTACGACTACTACGCCGGAGAGGTCATTGAAGAGAGCCTGATCCGTCTGGCGGCTAAAGTCGGCCGGAATGAGCTTCCCAAAAAAGAATACGACGAAGCCAGAGACGGAGAATGACCGTTCTCCTTTGTCTGCAGAAATTCCGCCTTTCAGTATTGTCTCTGAAAGGCGGAGTTTTTTGAAAAGATTTGTTTTCTTTTTTTCGAAAAGATGCTAGAATGAAGAAAAGATTCTTGTTTGGGAGAAAAGCGTATGAGAAAGGATGCCCGCATTTGCATTATCGGAGCAGGGCCCGCAGGGCTCTCTGCCGCCTTCTATCTGCAAATGAAAGGCTATGAAAATTTCACCGTTCTTGAAAAAGAAGACCGGGTAGGCGGCAAGTGCTTCTCTCCTTCCTATGCGGACCAGCATTACGAAATGGGAGCAATATGGGGAGATCCTTCCTATCACGCCATCCGGGAATTGGAGAAACACGCCGGAGTCAGCCATAGTGTGCAAAAGCTGAAGAAAAACTATAAGGATTTGACCGGGAAAGTTATTGATCCCTTTTCTTTCCGCGGCAATCCCCTGCACCCGTTACACCTGCTCAAGCTGAAAAAGCAGATGAAAAAATTCACCGGACTCCTGGAAAGCAAGTACCAGGGCTATGAACTCAACGGACACCGCAGAATTGCGGAAGGGCGCTATGAAGGCTTCCGCGCCGATGAAAAAAAGAAGAAAATCTCCGGTGTAAACGGAAATCTCAAGGATTTAAGCCTTTCCTTTCGGGACTTTTGCCGAATAAACGGTGTAGAGCTTGTCCAAGAGTTTCTCTCTGCCTCCTTCACCGGTCTTGCCCGAGGTTATTTGGATGAAATCCCTGCGGCCTATGTCTTAAAATCTTTGAACCTTGAGAATTGCCTGAAACCCCGGGGGGCTGAGCTTTGGGCCTGGAAGAACGGAACGCAATCCATCTGGGAAGCTCTAAACGAAAAGCTTTTGCATCCTGCCCGGCTCGGATCTTATATTTCCCACGTCGGCCGTCAAAATGGCAAGGTTTATGTCACCGTCAATAATCAAACAGAGGAATACGATGCCATTATTCTGACGACACCTTTTGCCGTTCCCGGGGAAAGTCGGGAAGATGCGCTTCCCGGCATGACGGATTATTTTGATGCCCGGGAGGATGAAAAGTTTCTCTTCTCCAAAATTGACTATACCCGCTGTGACCTTCTTGCCTTTACCACAGAGAGCGGGAACTATCCGGGTTTTTCTTATTTCATTTGGGAAAACCTGAAGCCGGAGCGTTTGGGGCATATGACCTTCTGCTACCGCCGCTTCAAAGGTGTCCCGGAACAGGTTTTGACCGCCTATTCCATCCGCAAGCATAAAAACAGCAGTGAGATCTCCCATGAGGAGGCCAAGGAAACACTCCTTGCTGACCTCAAGGCCCAGGGGAATCCTGCCAGTGAAATAGTGGGAGAACTCTCTCCCTATTGCTTTCCCCATATTCTCAGCAAAGACTACGCCTGCGGATGGTATGATAAAGTGGAATCTCTGCAGGGCAAGTACAGCACTTATTATGCGGGCGAAATTATGTCCTGCGGAAACATGAATGCCGTCGCTGAATATTCCCGACAGTTGATCGAGCGTTTCTTCTGAAAAGTCAAAAGATATCTGCAATCTTTTATGGAAAGAAAGGATCCCTTCTATGAAAAAAGTGTATGATTTTTTGAAAAATGCCGGAACCTATTACTTGGCCACCGCAGAAGAGGACCAGCCTCGAGTCCGTCCCTTTGGCACCGTTCTTCTTTTTGAGGGCAAGCTCTATCTTCAGACCGGCAAGGTCAAAGCAGTTTCTATGCAGATCCTCAAAAATCCGAAGGTTGAAATCTGCGCGTTTAAGGACGGAAAATGGCTGCGTGTGAGTGGGACATTAGTGGAAGATGACCGTGCGGAAGCCCGGAAAGCCATGCTGGATGCATATCCGGAGCTGCGGGCCATGTATGATGAGAATGACGGCAATACCCAGGTTTTCTACTTCAAGGATGCCACTGCTGTGTTCTCATCCTTCAGTTCTGCCCCGGAAACCGTGAAATTCTGAAAAGGAAAAGACAAAGAGAGGACCCCGGGGGAGGGGGGGCGCCCTCCTCCTCGGGGTTTT
>JAZUFG010000046.1:0-3451 GCA_045640565.1 Oscillospiraceae bacterium
CACCTGGCAGGGCGGAGCCTGCAAGGGGGAGGTGCCGAGCTCAAGCGAGGCGGAAGGGGTTGACGCCCGCGAAAATAAGAGAAATCACAAAGACGGTACCCTCGGCAGTCAACTCCTTCCACCGCTACGCGGTCCCCCTCCCCCTTGCACTCCGTTGCCAGGTGGAGGCTTACGGGGGCGTTCTATTGGAGTCACTTTGCCGGGGGGAGGCTTTAGGCGAACACAGTTCGCCCCTACTCGTAACTCCGTCTGCTTGGAGCTTGCAGCTTGAAGCTTGGAGCTTAATAAGGAGGAATTGTTATGCACAACACAGCTTTATTTCGGGGTTGGGATGCCAGGGTGAGGCCCTTGGACGGGGCCCTTTCGGAGATGAGCAACATGTCAATGTCCGAGTTCCCCCTCCTGCGCTCCCGGCCCCTGCGGACGACTTTGGTCTCCAGCAACCTGACCAACTCCGGCGGGCTGATCCGGAAGACCATGTGGATGCCCGCCTATGGGGACATGGTGGACTGCCTCTGCATCCCCAACAACAATATCATGTCCTTTGTCTACATGAACGGCTCCCGGGTGGTCCGGGTGGACAGCAGCGAGGGCAGCCTGATCCGGGGCAGTAAGCAGATGGTCTCCATGGGGACCAAGCTCATTATCTGGCCGGATAAAAAATTCGTGGACGCCTATGAGCCCACGAAGATCAAGAATCTGGAAGACTTTACGGACAATCCCATCCCGGACCTGGACTTTATCTGCGAGTGCGGAAACCGCCTTTGGGGCTGCCGCTATGCCTACGACCCGGAAAACGAGGTCATTATCAACGAGCTCTACGCCTCCGCCCTGGGAGAGCCTGCGGAATGGCAGCAGTTCAACGGGATCTCCACGGACTCTTGGACCGCATCGGTGGGAGCGGACGGCAGATGGACGGGGGCTATTTCCTACAACGGCTATCCCACCTTCTTCAAGGAACACTCTATTTTCCGCATTTATCCCTCTGCAACGGGAGCCCATAAGGTGGTGGAATACCCCGTGCCCGGGGTGATGGACCTGGCCTCCCGGAGTCTCTGCAGTCTGAACGGGGTGCTCTATTATCAGGGGGTGGACGGGGTCTATGCCTGGGACGGGGGCCAGCCCGTGAAGGTCTCCGCCGCCTGGGGCAGCAAGAAATTTGCCGGAGGGGTGGCGGGGGCCATCGGGAACGAATACCACCTCTGCGCGGCTCCCATTCCTTCCACGGCCACGGGCTATGAGAACCTGGTCTATCACGCGGACACGGGCCTTTGGAGCAAGGAGGACAACTCCCGCATCCTGGCCTTTGCGGAGATGGGAGGCAAGCTCTTCTATATGGACGGGACCTACAACCGCCTGAAATGCTGCGACGCTGCGGCCTACGACTCCGGCAAGGAGATTTTCTTCGCCTGGAGCGTGGTATCGCCCCCCATCTACTACGGCAGCCTGGCGGCCCCTGCCAAGGCCTACAACTACCCGCCCCAGCACATCCGCCCGGGAAAATTCATTATCCGTTTGAACGGGCAGAAGGGGACGGAATGTACCCTGAGCGTGAAATACGACCTGGAGACCACATTTACCGTGGTGAAAAGTTGGGCCACAAGGGGAACAGACGGAATCTATGTCTTTCCCATCACGCCGAAAAGGTGCGTGAGATTCTGGTGGAAGTTGGCTGGCTCGGGGCAGGTATGCATTGAGGAGGTCAGCTTTGTGGAAGAACCGGGAACGGAGAATTTATGATCAACATTGAAACACCGCCGATTCTGGAAGGAGGGGCCGGAGCGGAAGTGCTCCGGGCCTATCTCTACCGCACTGTGCTGAGCCTGGAAGCCCAGCTGCAGATGCTGGAGGAGAGAATAGAAAGATTAGAGGGAAGTGAGTAAATGGCAACTTATCCAAGCTATGAATCCAAAAACAAGGATAAGAAAAAGAAACTGGAGGAGGAACTGGCCAATCGGCCTGCCTTCTCCTATGACCCCGCTTCGGATGCGGCCTATTTGGCCTATAAGGACCAATACACCCGCCTGGGGAAAGAGGCCATGAAGGACACCCAGGGCCAGGCGGCTGCCCTCACCGGGGGCTACGGCTCCAGCTATGCGGAGACGGCGGGCTTTCGGGCCTTTGAGAACTATCTGCAGAAGCTGAACGACCTGCTGCCGGATCTGGAAAAGCGGGCCTATGACCGCTACAAGGACGAGGGAGAGAATCTGCAGGCCCAGTATGCCCGACTGACTGCGGAGGAGGACCGGGAGTATCAGAAATATCTGGACTCCTACGGCCAGTGGAAGGACGAGCAGGAGCGCAGCCGGATCGCCGAGCAGACGGCCTATGACCGGGAGCAGGACGAAAAGAACCGGCAGGAGCGGGCGGAGCAGAGGGATTATGATCGCAGGACAGCAGAGGAACAGACGGCCTATGACCGGGAACAGGACAAGCTGAAACTGGAAAACGACCAGATCAGCCGCAAAGAAAAGGCCTATTCCAGCCTCTATAAGCTGATTGCGGACTATGGCTACAACCCCACGGACGAAGAGCTGACTGCGGCGGGCATGAGCCGGGCCCAGGCCAATGCGCTGCTGAACGCCTACACGGCGGGCCACACCGTGGCAAGCTCCGGGGGCTCGGGAAGCGGCAGCGGGACCAGCAAGGCGGCCTCTGTGCTGAAGCCCTTGATCGGGCTGAAAAGGAAGAGTTAGGAATGAGGAGTTAGGAGTTAGAGCGAAAGCCTCCACCTGGCAGGGCGGAGCCTGCAAGGGGGAGGTGCCGAGCTCAAGCGAGGCGGAAGGGGTTGACGCCCGCGAAAATAAGAGAAATCACAAAGACGGTACCCTCGGCAGTCAACTCCTTCAGTCAGTTTCGCTGCGCTCAACTGCCAGCTCCCTCTTGCGCTACGCGCTGCCAGAGGGAGCCTTACGGGGGAGCTCTATCGAAGTCCGATTCCGGGGGGAGGCTTTGGGAGACCTATTGAAAGTTTTATGCATAAAGGAAGTGAGAATATGACCTGGTATGAAAGCATTCTTGCCATCGGTGCCCTGGCGGCAGCGCTGGTGAGCATTTGGACGGGAGTCCGGAAGCTTCTGCGTTTCGGAAAGAAGTGCAGCAGCTTCTTTCGGGAAAGCTCCCTGGACCTGCGGGAAATGAAAGAACGGCAGCAAAAGATGGAGCTGGCCATTCTGCGAATGACCCTCATTGACCCTGCCATGCCCCTTTCGGAGCGCCTGTCCGCAGGGCACAGCTATGTGACCCTGGGCGGCAACGGAGAATGCAAGAAGATTTACCATTCCCTGAAAGAAGAAGTAAATAAGCTGTGAGCTGCTAGCTGCAAGCTGCAAGCTGCAAGGAGAGCGAAAAGCCTCCACCTGGCAGGGCGGAGCCTGCAAGGGGGAGGTGCCGAGCTCAAGCGAGGCGGAAGGGGTTGACGCCCGCGAAAATAAGAGAAATCACAAAGACG
>JAZUFG010000047.1:0-37499 GCA_045640565.1 Oscillospiraceae bacterium
TGCGGTGTCGGAGCAGCAGGTAATATGGTGAATAAAGAGTGGCTGAAGAACCGGGAATTTGATAAGATCACCGAGGTCGCCAAGCAGTTTGTGGACGGACTGAAGTAAAAGTTGAGGAAAGAATATGAAGATTTCGGAAGTCAATACCTATTATGTTCGGCCCCGCTGGGGCTTCGTTGAAATCGTTACGGATTCCGGCATTCACGGTTGGGGAGAGGCTGTTCTGGAAGGCCATTGCAAAGCCGTCCTTTCCTGCGTGGAAGAAATGAAGGATTATCTCCTGGGAAATGACCCTGCAAATATTTCTGATATCTGGACGACTCTTTACCGTGCCGGTTTTTACCGCGGCGGCGGTGTTTTGATGAGCGCTATTTCCGGTATCGACCAGGCCCTGTGGGATATCAAGGGAAAGAGCTTGAATGTTCCCGTATGGCAGCTTTTAGGCGGTTCCTGCCGGGATAAGATGAAAGTCTACTGCTGGGTCGGGGGCGACCGTCCGGCAGATGTGGGCTCCGCAGCCCTTGAAAAAAAGCAGGAGGGTTACCTTGCTGTCAAGATGAACGCCACGGAAGAGCTGCAGATGGTGGATAGCTATGATAAGATCGACGCTGTTCTGGAGCGTGTGGCTGCCATTCGCGAGTCCTGCGGCAAGTATTTCGGAATTGCGATTGATTTCCACGGCCGTGTTCACAAGCCCATGGCCAAAGTTCTGGCAAAGAAGCTGGAAGAATTTGACCCCATGTTTATTGAGGAACCTGTTCTTTGTGAGAACATGGAATACTTCCCGGAGATTGCCGCTGCCTGCAATATTCCGATCGCAACCGGGGAAAGACTTTTTTCAAAGTATGATTTCAAGCGCCTGCTTCAAAACGGCGGTGTGGATATCATTCAGCCGGATCTCTCTCATGCCGGCGGCATTTCGGAAGTCCTCAAGATCGCAGCCATGGCAGAGGCTTATGATGTTGCCCTGGCGCCTCACTGTCCTCTGGGGCCCATTGCTTTGGCAAGCTGCCTGAATGTGGATGCTGTCAGCTATAATGCCGTGATTCAGGAACAGAGCATGGGAATCCACTATAATGTGGGCAAGAGCGTTTTGGATTATGTGAAGAATACGGATGATTTTATTTTTGAAAACGGCTTTGCGAAGCTTCCCTCCCTGCCGGGCCTGGGTGTGGATGTGAACCGGGAGCTTGTATTGGAAGAAAATAAAACACCGCACAATTGGAAGAATCCCGTTTGGCGTCATGCCGACGGATCTATTTCCGAGTGGTAAAAACAGGGAAGAGGCTTTGCGGAGCGTCCTTTGGGACAAGCGCAAAGCCTCTTTTTTTCAGTAGTATTCCTGCATTTCTTTTGCTTTTCGTTTCAGCTCTTCGCTGAATTCCCGGGAAGATATCCTTTGAACACCGGCTCGCAAGGCAGAAAGCTGGATCAGCGCATCGGAGGTTACAAGGCGCAGCTTGTCTGTTTTGAGGGCTTGGTGACAGTATCTTTCGATATAGGCATCGGCAGTTTCGGATTCTTTTGTATAAACCACCTTTACGGTATTCGCATATTCTTCGCTTCCGCGGCCTTCTTTCACCTTATAGGCATCAAAAACCAGGAGCGTTTCGCTTCCGTCATAGGCTGCATAGTTTTCAACGATCTGAATGAGCAGCTCCCTTGCATAGGCAAGATCTTCCTCCGCAAGCCGGTCTAAGCCGGGAATTGCATAGAGCAGATTATATCCGTCAATGATGAGGACCCGGTGTTCCGCTTTGAATTCTTTTGCGGGGGATAGGGAAGACATTCCGGCAGGGGAAGAATACTGCTTTCGGTAAATCGGACCGAATTCCCGCTCCATGATCGCTTCCAGCTCCCGGTCCGAGATCATTCTGCTGTTTTCTTTCGCGAATGGCTTTGCTTCCGGCTTATCAAGAACGGAGGGGAGAGACATGTGCTTTTCCACTTCATTCCACTTTACGAGAGTTCCGGCCCCGTGGTCACAGAATACGGAATCCGGGGAATTTTCCAGGTCAGCTTCGGGGTCGTATGCAAAGGCACGGATGACTTCCTCCTCATTATGGCAGGGAGCATAGTGGGAGAATTGGAAGGAGAAGCGGCCTTTTCCTCTTGTATATGCCCGGACGGTCTCTTCATAGTTTTGCACGGTGGCAGCAGGCGCCGTTCCGCGAATGGAGGCTTCGCCGAGGGAAGACAGCTCCGGACTTGAAAAATCCGCAAAGAGCATCTGGAGGTCCTGAATGGCGCGGCCGATCTGTTCCTGAGGAAGGGTCAGATCAAAAGAAACAAAGGGCTCCAGCAGAACGCTTTTTGCCTTCATCAGCCCCTGGCGAATCGCCCGGTAAGTTGCCTGCCGGAAATCTCCGCCGTCGGTGTGCTTGATATGGTCCTTTCCGGATTTCAGAATAATCTCCATATCCGTAATCGGGGAGCCTATCAGAACACCCAGGTGTCTTTTTTCTGCGATATGGGATAGGATCAGCCTCTGCCAGTTCAGGCTGAGCCGATCGGAATCACACTCGGAGTGGAAATGGATTCCTTCTCCTCTTGCCAGAGGAAGGAGAAGAAGATGAACTTCGGCAAAATGCCGGAGAGGTTCATAGTGTCCGATTCCCTCCACCTCATTTTGAATGCTTTCCAGATAGAGAATTCCGGCTTCACCGATTTGTGTTTCGATGGAAAAGCGTTCCCTGATCTTGCTTTGAAGGACATCTTTTTGAATCATGCCCATGAGCCGCAGCTGGGTGGCTGTATTTTGCGGATTCCAGCGAATTTGCATTTCCGGATTTTCTTCCGAGAGCTCCATCAGCTTCTTGTGGAGAGTCATGGGATCCGTTCCGTCTGTGGGGAAGATGGA
Source organism: Oscillospiraceae bacterium (assembly GCA_045640565.1). Lineage (GTDB taxonomy): Bacteria > Bacillota > Clostridia > Oscillospirales > Oscillospiraceae > RGIG3159. Next base: position 2,861 of record JAZUFG010000047.1, read on the forward strand.
ATACTGCATGAAGGGCTCTATTATGGGCAGAGTACTGTTGGATTCTGCGCCGAGCCCCATTCCCGGAAAACTCTGTGTCAGTCCCATAACAGCGCAGATCAGGCCGGCAGCTGCCTCCTGAATCTGCGTATATTTATTTCCGGAGTAGAGTCTCATTTCCGTGATTTTTTCTTCCGAGACTTCTCCGTCAGCTTTATGGCAGGTGATTTTATCTCTGGGATGTAAAGAGCCTCCCGTTATTTTGATAAAACTGATGCGGCTGCCCTTCTCATCCCTGCAGATTTTGAAAACCTTCGCCCCAAAGGAGGGCTTTTCCGCAGCGGGAAGGGTATAGCGATAGAGCAGATCTAAAAAGTCCCGGATTCCCTGCATTTTCAAAGCAGAACCGAAGAAACAGGGAAAGAGTACCCGCTTTCGGATCATCTTCGCAATTTCCGCATCGGGTGGCTGCATGCCTTGGAGGTAGCGCTCCAGCATCTGCTCATCCTTCATGACGAGATCTTCCATGAACTTTTCGTCCGAAAAATCAACACAGTCCTTGTGAAAGCTTTCCTTGAGCAGATTCATGATCTCTTTTTTTCCGCGGTTCGGGAGGTCACACTTCGTGATAAAAAGAAAGCAGGGGATCTGATAGCGCTCCAAAAGCTTGCGGAGGGTGAGGGTATGGGCCTGAATGGGCTCACTTGCCGATATTACGAGAACAGCGTAGTCAAGGACGGGCAGGGTCCGTTCGGTTTCGGCAACGAGCTCTGCATGTCCGGGGGTATCTATGAGGGATATTCTTGTTCCTTCCCGTTCGATTACTGCCTGTTTGGAAAAAACGGTGATCCCGCGCTCACGCTCGATCCGATCGGTATCCATGTGAGAAGTTCCGTAGTCTACTCTGCCGATATCCCGGATTTTTTCGGATTCATATAACAATGCTTCGGTCAGGGTCGTTTTTCCCGCATCCACATGGGCCAGCATTCCGATGGATATTTCTCGCATAGGATCACCTCTTTTCCGGCAAATCATAGCAAAAATTCAATGAAATGGCAACAGGTGATTCTTTCAAATCTTCGTTTTCTCTTTTGCAATGGAATTGATATTTTTCACTATTCGTGGTATGATAGGAAAAAATCTTAAGGGGGTTTTTTATGGATTATAAGAAATTGCAAAATGGCAGTGATATTCGCGGTGTGGCTATGGAAGGAATCGAAGGCCAGCATGTGAACCTGACGGAGTCTGCCTGTAAGGACATCGCCCGCGGTTTTGCTCTTTGGCTGAAAAAGCGTTTTCCCGGCAAGGAAGCTTTTCGTATTGCAGTGGGCAGAGACTCCCGTTTGAGCGGTGAAAAGCTTGCGGCCTGGTTTGAGAACGCATCCCTTGAGCAAGGCGTTGATGTGACGGATATGGGCATGGCAAGTACCCCTGCCATGTTTATGACCACGGTTACGGAGGGCTATCTTTTTGATGCTTCCGTGATGATTACGGCCAGTCATTTGCCCTTTAACCGCAACGGCTTTAAATTCTTTACCGCCCGGGGCGGTTTGGAGTCTTCCGATATCAAAGAAATCCTTGCTTATGCGGAAGGGAATGAAAGCACCGGTTTTAAGGCAGGAAAGAAATCCGAAGATTCCTTCATGGATGTTTATTCGAAGATCCTGGCCGACAAGATCCGTACTGCGACCGGAGAGGATCAGCCGCTGAAGGGCTTTAAGGTCGTTGTTGATGCCGGAAACGGTGCCGGAGGTTTCTATGTGGATAAGGTCCTGAAACCTCTGGGCGCGGATACAGAAGGAAGCCGCTATCTGGATCCGGACGGAAGCTTCCCGAATCATATTCCCAATCCCGAAAATACGGAAGCCATGGAGAGTATTACTGCGGCCGTAAAAGATAATCATGCGGATTTCGGCATTATTTTCGATACGGATGTGGACCGCGCCGGCGCAGTTCTTTCCGATGGAAGCGAGCTGAACAGAAACAGGATCATTGCGATGCTTTCCGCGATCCTTCTTCGGGAAAACCCTGGAACGACCATCGTTACAGACTCCATCACCTCTATCGGGCTTTCGGATTTCATTTCTTCCCTCGGCGGTGTGCATCACCGTTTTAAGAGAGGCTACCGAAATGTTATTAACGAATCTATCCGCCTGAATCAGGAAGGGCATGATTCCCAGCTCGCAATGGAGACCTCCGGCCACGGCGCTCTGAAGGAGAACTATTTCCTGGATGACGGCGCCTATTTGGTTACAAAGCTTCTGATCGAGCTGGCAAGAGGCAAAAAGGAAGGTTACTCTCTGGAATCTCTGATTGCAGATTTGAAGGAACCGGCTGAAAGCGCTGAATTCCGGATGGATATTCAGGAAGAAGACTTTAAAGCCTACGGCCAGTCCGTGATCGATCAGCTCTCCGAATACGCAGCAAAGCAGAACGGCTGGGAGATCGTCTCCCCCAACTACGAAGGAATTCGGGTGAACATGGGGAAGGATTGCGGGGACGGCTGGTTCCTGCTGCGCCTCTCTCTGCACGATCCTTTGCTCCCGCTCAATATTGAGTCCAATTCCGTGGGCGGTGTCAAGGTCATTGCAAAGGCGCTTGCTCAGTTCTTCCAAGATTTTGCAAAACTGGACAGTGCGAAGCTTCAGGTCTTTGCGGAATAATCCGATTTCATTTATCAAAAAAGAGTTCCCGATCTTTTTGTTCGGGAACTCTTTTTCTTATGCTGTTTCATATTGGCAGCGGATATTTTTCTTTTTCAGGAAGTCCAGCCATTCCTTGCCGGGAAGAGCTTCCGTGATGATATTCTGAAGACGGTCAAAATCGCAGATATTCACGAAGGATACTTTATCGAATTTTGAACTGTCAACGCAGAGAAAGGTTTCTGAGGCGGATTGCAGCATGGCTTTTTTGTTCAGGGAATGATTCTCGTTGGAATCGGTCACCCCGTGCTGCAGGCTGATCCCTTTGCAGGAGATAAAGGCTTTGTCCACATGGTAGTTCTGCAGAGAATGCTGGGCTTGATATCCGATGAGGGCCAGGGAATCCGGCTTCAGGGTTCCTCCGGTGGACATGATGGTAAAGCCTTCCACATCTGCCAGCTCCATAATGATCTGAATGGAATTGGTTATGACAGTCAAGCGCTTTTTCTCTTTTATCTCTTTGGCCAGGAAGAGGGAAGTGGAGCTGTCATCCAGCATGATATGGTCCCCATCCTGAATATGGGAGGCGGCAATAACGGCGATGGCTTTTTTCGCTTCCACATTCGTTTTGTTTCGGATGGTGTAAGAGAGGTCAGCCTTTGTGCTGTTTCCCAAAATCGCCCCGCCGTAAGTTTTCGTGCAGAATCCGTCTTTTTCCAGCTTATCCAGATCTCTGCGGATCGTTTCTTCCGTTACGGCATAAAGCTGACTTAATTCTGCAACGACAACATGCTGCTCATTCCTCAGCTTTTCCAATATTTGGTTTTTCCGTTCTATTGCAAGCATAGCAAACCCTCTTTTTATACTTTCTCTCATACTATCATGCTTTTATGAATTATGCAATGGATAAATCGGATAATCTAATGAAGAAAACGGATTCGCCATTGCATTTTCAGCGGTGAAATGGTAAAATAAACAGCGTATAACTAGAGAGTAGGTGAATCCTTTGGTATTTTCCAGTTTGGTATTTTTATTTCTCTTCCTGACTGTGACCCTCATTCTGTATTTCTTTGCAAAGTCGATCAACAGCAAGAATAATATTCTTGTCATTATGTCGATTTTCTTCTATGCGTGGGGAGAGCCTGTTTATGTCCTTTTGATGCTTTTCTCTGCATTTGTGAATTATGTGGCGGGTCTTCTCATGGGGCACACAACGAGCCGGGGCAAAAAGAAGAGTTATTTGACTCTTGCGATCATCATTGATTTGCTTTTGCTGGGCGTTTTTAAATATGCAGGCTGGATCGTGGAAACCCTCAATAGCTTCGGACTTTCCATGAAAGTACCTCAGATCGCACTGCCGATCGGTATTTCCTTCTATACCTTCCAGACAATGACCTATACCATAGATGTTTACCGGAGAGAAGTGAAAGTTCAGCGCTCTTATCGGGATTTCCTCCTCTATGTTTCGCTCTTCCCGCAGTTGATTGCCGGACCTATTGTCCGCTACAGCGAAATTGAGCCCCAGCTGACGGACAGAAAGACCACCTGGCGCGGAGCATTTTACGGAATGTCCCGCTTTGCTCAGGGCTTGGGCAAAAAAGCCTTGATTGCAAACTACTGCGGAACTGTTGCATCGTCACTCTTGGACGGAACACTTGCTCAGAATACAACGGTGGGAACCTGGCTGGGCATTCTCATGTATACATTCCAGATCTATTTTGATTTCTCCGGTTATTCCGATATGGCCATCGGCATGGGAAGAATTTTCGGATTTACCTACAGTGAGAACTTTGATCTGCCTTATACCTCCAAGTCTATTACGGAGTTCTGGAGAAGATGGCATATTTCTTTGGGATCCTTCTTCCGGGATTATGTCTATATCCCTCTGGGAGGAAATCGCCGCCATCAGTTTATCAACCTTTTGATCGTATGGTCTCTCACCGGGCTTTGGCACGGGGCCAGTTGGAATTTCGTTTTATGGGGCCTCTACTATTTCGTCATTCTGGTAATTGAGAAGACCTACCGTGACCGCTTGGATTATCTTCCGGGCTTCTTCCGGCATCTTATTACGCTGTTCTTAGTTGTTATCGGTTGGGCAATTTTCTACTGCACGGATATTTCCCGCCTTTGGCAGACTCTCGGCTGCATGTTTGGCCTTTACGGTTCCGGTTTCCTGGATTATACAACGAAAATTAAACTTACAAATAACATTTTCCTCTTCCTTTTGGCTGCCGTCTGCAGTTCTTCTTTGCCCAGAATTATCGGCAACTCCCTGAAGAGGGCCTGCCTTGCCAAGGATTCTTCCATGGCATTGAAGAAGGGCTATGTCATTTGTTTGGGACTGCTGGATTGGATTATCATCTTCCTGAGCGTTGTTTCTCTTGTGGGCTCCAGTTATAATCCTTTCCTCTATTTCCGTTTCTGATTGATGAGGTGAGTATATGAAAAAAATATACCGTTTCTTTTTACTGATTCCCCTCATTTTAGCCTGCGCATTGGGTCTTTACTCCCTTTTTGATAAGGATAAGGAGATATCCGTAAGTGAAAACAGGGGATTGGCCCAAAAACCGGAATTTACCCTGTCCGCATTCCTGGACGGCTCCTATATGGGAGATCTGGAAAGCTACTATACGGATCAGTTTCCCCTTCGTGAAAAATTGCTCTCCATCAATTCCAAGATGAACCTCTTCTACAGTTATACGAAGAGCGGCGAGGGTGCGGCATTGGTTATTGACATGAATAACGATGCAGGCATCGGCGGAATCGGCGGCGCAACCAGCCAGAAGACAGAAGAAAAAGCGCCGGAAAAAGAGAATGAAACGCAGGGCACGCAGGGAACGGAAAATGAAAACCCGAATCCCGAAGTCCCGGAGGGTCCTGAGCAGACCCATGAAGAAACACCGACGCCTGTAGAAGAAAAGGAAGATCCGGAATTCGGAAACTCCGAGGGCCAGATTTCCGTCAACAGCCTTCTTTTCCTTGACGGAAGAGCGATGGAAATTGTTTATCATGATTCCGAGGGACTTGATAAATATGCAGCCGCGCTGAATAATCTTCGGAATGCGCTTCCTGATGTGGATATGTATTCGATCGTTGTACCCAATGACGCTCAGTTCTATGCAGATGCAAGCTATCGGGACGGGGATTCAACGAACCAGAAAGCAGAAATCGATTATATCTACGAGCATCTTGATCCGGGTATCACAAGCGTGGATGCATACAGTAAGCTCCGCAAGCATATTGATGAATATATTTATTTCCGAACGGACCACCATTGGACGCAGCGGGGCGCCTATTACGCATACACGGCATTTTGCGAGTCTGCCGGTCTGAATGCCATCCCAATGGACCGTTTCGAGAACGGCTATGTGAAGTCCAACAGCGGTGCTACGACCTTCCTCGGAACACTTTACAGCAACCTCAAATCCTATCCCGCTCAGGCATCTATCATGGAGAATAACCCGGATACCTGCGAGTACTTCTTCCCGATTGCCAAGTGCGATGCTACCATGTATGAATCCTTTGAAAACGGGGCACTCTACGGTGCATATAATGGCATCACGACTCTGGCCAGAGAAGTATATGATTCCTATCTTTACATGGCCTTTATTTCCGGTGACCAGCCGATCGAAGTCATTACAACGGATGTGGATAACGATAAGGTCTGCATGGTTCTGAAGGAATCCTACGGCAATGCCTTTGTTCCTTTCCTTACGAGCCATTACAGCAAGATCGTTGTTGTGGATCCCAGAAAGTTCAACGGGGCTTCCACACCGAAGCTGATGCTTTCCGAATTGGCGGAAAATCAGGGCGTTACGGATCTGATCGTCATTAATTATCCTTATATCCCCATGTCCTCCGATTACCGCGCTTTCTTAAACCGTTTGGCCGGTGTTTGGATGAGTTCCGGGAACTGATTCCGGATTATTGAATAAGAAAATCCCGCTGTGACGGCTTTGTTTCGTCACAGCGGGATCTTTTTCTCTTAATCGGTTACGGTTAAGGGAGAAGAAGAAAGGAGATAACGGTTGAAATAAATCTCTGCCTTGTAATTGCCGGAATCAATAGGAGTAACCATTTCATCTGCGAAAAGGTTTACATCCCATACATCGTTCCAGTTGGAGTCATAGCTCCGGGCGTATTTCAGTTTTCCGTTTTCATCCCGGATAACAAGCAGTACGGTGATCTTTTCGGGCTCGTCGGTGTCACGGGGAATATTGATCGCCTGAACAAGCATGACAAACGGGGTATTGACTGAAAAACTGTTTCTGGTCTTGCTCAAGTTTGCAATGGTCCATTTCTCAGAGGGGCGCTCATAGAATGCCGTATATGTACCGCCCAGCTTGTGATCGGATTTATCGCTGAATGCTTCCGCTTTATCGGTATGGATCTTCGTTTCCATTTCACCGTCCAGCAGAGTTACGACGACGGTATCCAGGGCGATTCTGTATTCCGCATCGGGCAAATAATCCGTGATCGTAAATTCTGCGCCGTCTGTTTCAAAATCTGTCTGGAAATCCAGCTCGTCACTGATCAGGGAAATCTTCCAGCTTTCAATTTCAAAGTTCCCATCATAGTCCCAGCTGACATGGATGCCGTCTTCTTTTTCTTCTGCTTTGAAGCTGCTGATTGTTCCTGCGGGAACCTTCAGGGTGGAGACCAAGGGAACAGAGGGAGAGGCATTGGAAACATTAACGGTATACTCGGAATTTCCTACGATATTTTCAAAGGTGCAGGACTTTTCTTCTGTTTCCAGGGTTTCAAAGTAGCCGTTGCTTCCGGATAGGGAGACTGTCCAGAGGGTCCGATAATCCAGGTCCGAATCCCATTTTGCGGAGATGGTCTTTGAGGAGGAATCATAGGAAGCCTCCAGGTTGAGACCTTTTATTTCAACGGTGCGCACGGCTGTGGCAGCATTCACGCCGGATAAGCTATAATCCGGTCCGGGATTCAATAGGAAGGAATATTCTTCGTTGGGAAGAAGCTCGGAGGTCACACAGCTGTGATTGATGACCTCGTAGCTTTGGTCCTTGACGCCGTTACGGAAGGAAATCAGTTCCCAAATATCCGGTTCGGGGCCGCTGACCTGCATGCTCAGACTGGCAGTTCCGTCTTCGAGAACAGTCATGCTGAATTCGGAAATATCCGTCGTGCCCAGGGTCGCCGTTGAGAAATCGGAGATTCCTTTCAGATAGGCATTGTTTAGTGGAGCAATGGTGAAGTGATATACCGTATTAGGCGCCAAATGGCTGAAGGTTTGGACGCTGTTTCCGCGGAATATTTCGGAATAGCTTCCGTCTTCGGAGTAGCAGCGAATGGTGTAGCCATCCTGATTATTGCTCTCGACCTGAACAGTCAGATAATCCAACCCGCGTTCGATAACATCAATTGAGGAAATCGTAACGGCGGAATAGTAATAGCGGTAGTATGTAAAGGCTGCACCGAGCAAAACGATGATCAGGAGAAGAATAAAGGGCCATTTTCTCTTTTTGCGATTCTTCTTTTGGAATGCATCGTCATGAGGAGTAAAGGTTTCTTTAAAATCGTCGGTAAGCGGTTCCGCTTTTGGAATGAAAATGGGCTCTTCCTCAATTTCCTTTATTATGGGAGCCGTTTCCCGGTCGGAAACGATGGGCGGGATGATCGGCTGATCCAAATTCGCTGAGGATTTAAGGTAGGAACTGAGGGCTGCCTGCAATTCCGCAGGGCCCCGGAATCTGTCTTCCGGTGAAAAAGCGCAGGCTTTTCGGATGATTTGGTCCAATTCATAGTCCGCATAAAGGGGAGCAGGGAGCTCTTCTCCGGAAATCCTGCGCTTGTTTGCGGCGCGCTGAGAGCTTTCTTCACTGGAGAAGGGGAGCTGATTTCCGTTGAAAACGGTATATAGAATCATGCCGACAGAATATATATCTGCGCTCAGATTCAGTTTTCCGCCGTTTTTGCATAATTCGGGGGCAGTGAAGGGACTGATATACTTTGGCGCGATGCTGTGCTCCTCCAACCCTTCAATGCTTTGGATGCCCAAGCTTCCAACGGAAAAACTGCCATTATCCCAGAATACGGATTTCGGGGTAATATTTTGATGCACGAAACCCTCTTTTCGGAAAGCAACCAAAGAATTGCATAGGTTTAAACCAAGTTCAATTGCTGACCGGAAGTTCAGGGAGCCTTCCTTCATGAAAGCGGATAGGGTGGGACGCCGTTTGGACAAAATATAAATATCATATCCGGCTTGTGTCTCTTTCGGGACCACCTGATAACGCAGAAAACCGCAGACATTGTCATGTTTGGAAAGAATTGCAAAGGACGCAAGCTCTTTCTTATAGGCTGCAACTTCCTCTTTATAGTAATCGTCTGCATTTACCCTGTCCTTGATCACGCCTGCTAAAACCAGGGCATCCGCATTTGTGGCAATTTCGGGAACGGAAATGCGCGTTACCGTAAATTTTTTACCGCTGTCTTTCTGAATGGCAGGGAAGGAACAGCTTCCTTCTTTTTTGGGAAGCTCGCCGTCTTCCGCAAAACCGTCAAGAAGGGGCAGAACATTTGGGAATTCATTCATAGGATATCATCCTCCTAATTTCTTCCCGCATATTCTATGTTATTTTTCCGGATTTTTCAAGTGTCTGTTGGTAATCCGGTCACTTTTACAAGGAAAATTTGGAGAATAGGCAGGTTTGATTTTTTCCTGTTTTGGTGTATAATTGCTCTATCAAGGAAAGGTGGGTTCTATTATGCCTTCTTTTATGGCTGCAGATATTTTGCTTCCCAAAAACGCAGAGATGAATAAGTGGTCTGTCATTGCCTGCGATCAGTTCACATCGGATCAGGATTATTGGTCTCGGGTCGCTAAAAAAGTCGGACAGAGCGCTTCCACACTGAACATGATCCTTCCTGAGGCAAAACTGGGCGGATCTGAGGAAGAAAATCATATCCGAAAAATCAATTCGACCATGCGCCGCTATATGGAATCCGATTTATTTCAAGTGTATAAGGGTTCCTATGTCTATGTGGAAAGAACGCTGGAAGACGGATCCGTCCGGAGGGGCCTTGTCGGCGCTGTGGACTTGGAGGCCTACGATTACCGTCCCGGCTCGGATTCCGATATTCGTGCAACGGAGAAAACGGTTATTGAGAGAATCCCGCCGAGGCAGCGTGTCCGCAGGGATGCACCCTTAGAATTCACGCATGTTCTTCTGCTTTGTGATGATCAGGAGCAGGTTTTGCTGGATCCCATTTCGCAGAAAAAAGGATCGCTTAAGAAGCTTTACGATTTTGATCTCATGGAAGAAGGCGGGCATATTAGCGGCTGGCTTGTGGATGGAGCCGAGGCAAAGGCCTTTGATTCCCGCTTGGAAGCTTATTCTGAGACAGTTCCCGGGAAATACAGGGATTTAGCCGGAAAAGCCATGACTTTTGCCGTAGGGGACGGAAATCATTCCTTAGCCACAGCGAAGACCTGTTACGAAGAATTGAAGAAATCCGATCCTAATGCAGATTTTTCCGATCATCCGGCCCGCTATGCGCTGGTAGAATTAGAGAATATTCACGATGAATCCCAGGTCTTTGAGCCGATCCATCGGGTGATTTTTGATACGAATCCCCGGGAAGTTCTGCAGGAACTCATTCGCAGCTGCTCGGCTTCAAAAGGTTTTCCCGTTGAATGGTATATAGGAAAAGAACACGGATGCATATATTTGGACCCTCAAAAGGGTGAACTGGCCGTTGCCATTCTTCAGGGATTCCTGGACCAGTATTTGAAGGACCATGCCGGAAGAATTGACTATATTCATGATGATGATGAGCTGATCCGCCTTTCCGAACCTTCGGAAAGAATCGGCTTTTTGCTTCCGGCAATGGAAAAAAGCCAGCTGTTCCGAGGGGTCATTGCCGGCGGCGTTTTGCCCAGAAAAACTTTCTCCATGGGTCATGCCCGGGAGAAGCGCTATTATTTGGAAGGAAGAGTTATTAAGTGACAAACGAAAGATCATTTCCTCCCGCAAAGCTCAATTTATTCTTGGATGTCGTGTCCAAGAGAGAAGACGGCTACCATAACATTGAATCCGTCATGCAGGCCATATCCGTTTTTGATTCTCTCGAGCTTTCTTTTCAGAAAGAATCCGGCAGAAAATTGGATTCCAACGTTTCTTTTCCGGAGAATCAAAAAAATCTGTGCTGGAAAGCTGCGGATGCGTTTTGGAATGCGCTGGGCATGGAGCCGGAAGAATTGCAGATTTCCCTTCAGAAAGGAATTCCTATGGGCGCGGGCATGGGGGGAGGAAGCTCCGATGCAGCTTCGACGCTGATCATGCTCAATCGGCATTATGGGAATCCTCTTTCTATGGAAGCGCTTTCTTCTCTTGCCGCCGGAATTGGGGCAGATGTGCCATTCTTTCTGCTTGGCGGAACAGCAAAAGCCGAGGGAATCGGGGATAGGCTTCAGAGGATCGTCTGCCCGATCAAGCTATACTATGTTGTTTGTAAACCCGAAGTATCCCTTTCAACTGCTGAAATGTATAATAGGATCGACCGATCGGGTAGAAAGAGCCCCGGGAATTTTTCGCAGTTCATTCATGCCGTGGAAGAAGGGAATTTCTCGCAAATCGCTCTGTCGCTCTATAATGTGTTTGAGGCAGCAGCCTTTGAACTTGCCCCTGAAATCTGCTGCTTGAAAGAAGCGCTGCTTTCCTTCGGTGCTGCTAATGCTTTGATGACAGGATCCGGTTCGGCAGTGTTCGGGCTCTTTGATTCCCGTGAATCCGCCGATGCGGCATTTGTGAAAATGAAATCACACTGCTCCTCGGTATATTTGGCTGAGTCTTTGTAATTCGTATAGAAGATAGAAAAAGGTACATGAAAAATGCGGCCCTCATTTGAGGACCGCATTGCTTTTGGAATCATTCAAAGAGATAATTACGAACCAATTCCTGAAGGAGCTCATCCCGATCGATTTTGCAGATCAGGGCCCGGGCGTTATTGTAGTTCGTAATGTAGGTGGGATCTTCAGACAGCAGATAACCGACGATCTGATTGATGGGATTATATCCCTTTTCATTGAGAGAACGGTATACGGAAGTCAGAGTTCGCTTCATTTCATCTTTCCCGTCATCCGGGACAACAAATTTGATGGTATTATGCTCCATATGATTCCCTCCTTAATCTGTTTGCTATATTGTATCTGCATTTGAAAGATTTGTAAAGGACGAATTATCGAATAACTGCCTGAAGGTCATTTTCCAGGGAAGAAAGAACTTTTTTGATAACCTCGTCAATATCCTGGTCGGCCAAAGTTCTCTCGTCAGAGCGAAGCACAAGACTGAAAGCAACACTCTTCTTTCCTTCGGGAAGGTTTTCTCCGCGGTAGATATCGAAGAGGGCAATGTCCTTCAGCAGATTGCCGGCTGCTTTCTTCATACAGGTCTCAAGCTCTGCGATTGTAACCGTTTCATCACATACCAGGCTCAAGTCGCGATTGACGGCCGGGAATTTCGGAAGCGGATGATAGGTGCGTTCCGGCTCCAGAAGCGTCTGGAGAAGATTCATATCCAGCTCTGCGCAGTAGATATCCGCGGCGATCCCGTAATTCTTGGCAACAAGAGGGTGGATCTGCCCGAATACACCGATGGACTTTCCTTCGATCATCATTTTGGCGCAGCGGCCGGGGTGATAACTCGGGTTATTGCTTTCCGGAATGTATTCCGGACGCTTCACATTCATGGCTTCCAAGATGGCTTCGATTTCACCCTTGAGCTTGTAGAATGTCTCCTTTGCACCGTAAGAACCCAGGACCAGGACCTTGGGCTCATCCGGAAGGACATTATCCGTCGGAAGGTAAATCTTGCCGATTTCGTAGAGCTTTACGGATTTATTATGGAATGCATAATTGCGTGCCAAAATCTCCAGCATTGAGGGCAAAACACTGGTTCGCATAACGGAAGTATCTTCACCCAGAGGATTCAAAATCTTGATTTGATTCCGTAAAGGACTGTCAGAGGAAAGGCGGATAAGGTCATTAACGGAAGGGGAGACAAAGGAATAGGTGATGATTTCGTTAAAGCCAACGGAACGGGCAGTTGCGGATGCAATATTCTCCAATAGGCGGTTTGCGCTGTAGCCACCCTTGATGGCGGTTCCCTTGAAGGCAGTTGTCTGAATATTATTGAAACCGTAGAGACGGCCGACTTCCTCGGCAATATCGGCCATTCTGCGAATATCCGGCCGGAAAGAAGGAACATGGATATCCATGCCTTCAACGGGAATTTCCAGGCGTCTCAGATAATCCTTCATTTCCTCAGCAGAAATATCCGTTCCAAGGAGCCGGTTGATCCGTTCGGGTTCCAAGGGCAGCACAACTTCTTCCGGAACATAATTCAAAATGTCAATGACGCCGTCCATGACATCACCGGCTTCCAGCATCTCCACCAACTCGCAGGCACGGTTAATTGCCGGCAAAGTCATCATGGGGTCTATATTCTTTTCAAATTTAGCGGAGGCCTCTGTGCGCAGACCGAGGGAAAGCGCGGTTTTCCGGATAGAGGTTCCGTTGAAGTTGGCAGATTCAAAAACAACTTCCGTGGTATCATCCCGGATCTCCGAGTTCAGTCCACCCATGATTCCTGCCAATCCGACCGGCTTTTCCGCGTCGGCAATGACCAGCATGTCCGGCGTCAGAGCGCGCTCCGTATCATCCAGCGTTTTGAGGAGCTTATCTTCTCCGGCCCGACGGACAACAATTTTCCCGTTCACATATCGGGCGTCGAATGCGTGCATGGGCTGGCCGTATTCCACCATGACATAGTTCGTAATATCAACGATGTTATTGATGGGACGAATACCGGCACTGCGAAGGCGCTGACTCATCCACTTGGGGGAGGGAGCGATTTTGACATTTTTCACCATTCGCGCTGTGTAGCGGCTGCAGAGATCGTCTGCCTCCACCTCCACATCCAGGTGATCAATGATATTGTCATTCCCGCATCCGCGGACCACAGGCTCATGGTGTTTCATGGGCACATTGAAGGCGGCAGCGGTTTCACGGGCCAAACCGATAAGGCTGTAACAGTCCGGACGGTTATTGGTGATTTCAAATTCAACGATGGAATCGTCATTTCCGATTACTTCGTTAATATCCTGGCCGATGGTGCAATCCTCGTTATTCAGGATCCAAATGCCGTCAGCATAGGCGTCGGGGAGATCATTCTGCGTTAAGCCGAGCTCGCCGAATGAGCACAGCATGCCGCAACTTTCAACACCGCGAAGCTTGCCCTTGGTAATATGAATGTTTCCGGGAAGATAGGAATTATGCAGAGCAGCAGGAACGAGATCTCCGACAGATACATTCTGAGCGCCGGTCACGATCTGAATGGGCTCTTCTTTGCCGACATCAACCTGGCAGACCCACATATGGTCCGAGTTCTCATGCCGGGACATTTCCAGCACTTTGCCGACAACTACATTCCGGATCTCCTGATCCATTCTTTCGGTCGTTTCCACCTTTTGCCCGGCTAAGGTCAATACATCGTTATATTCTTTGTCGCTTGCTTCAATATCAACAAAGTCTTTCAGCCATTTTCTGCTAATATTCACAGTAAAGTTCCTCCTTGATTAAAACTGGGAAAGGAAGCGGACATCATTTTCAAATATCAGGCGAAGATCGCTGATCTGGAAACGACGCATTGCCATTCTTTCAAGACCGATACCGAATGCAAATCCGGAATATTTGTCAGGATCGATCCCGCAGCCTTCCAGAACTTTGGGATGCACCATTCCGGCGCCCAAGAGCTCGATCCAACCTTCGCCCTTACAGGTGGGGCAGCCGGCTCCTTTGCATTTGAAACACTGCAGGTCAACTTCACAGCTGGGTTCGGTAAAGGGGAAATGGTGGGGGCGGAGACGCATAACGGCATCCTTCCCATAGAGGCCTTTGATCAGAGCTTCCAGGGTGCCCTTTAAGTCACCCATGGTGATGCCTTCGTCAATGACAAGACCTTCTATTTGATGGAACATGGGGCTGTGGGTCGCGTCAACTTCGTCTTTGCGGTAGACACGGCCGGGAGCTACGATGCGGATCGGAGGTTTCATGACCTCCATTGCGCGGATCTGCATAGGGGAGGTTTGTGTTCTCAAAAGAACGCTTTCATCCTCAGTAATGTAGAAGGTATCGCTGCGGTCTCTTGCAGGATGGCCTTCTTCCGTGTTCAGTTTTGTGAAATTATAGTCAGAAAGCTCCACTTCCGGGCCCTCTAAAACCGTGAAGCCCATTCCTGCGAAGAGGTCAGTAGCCTCATCCAGTGCCTTGCTCATGGGATGCCGGTGACCGATCTCAATGGTGTCGCCGGGGACGGTAACATCCAGTTTTTCCGCCTTAAGCTTCAAATCCAAAGCAAGAGCCTGAAGCTCGTTTTTTCTTAACTCGATTTTTTCCTCCAGCGCAGAACGAACTTCGTTGGCGATCTGCCCCATTTTCGGGCGTTCTTCCGGGGAAAGACCTCCCATTTGCTTTAAAATGGCAGTCAATTCACCTTTTTTACCTAAAAACTTAACCCGCAAAGCATCCAATTCATTTGCATCTGCTGCCGCATCCATGGCGGAAATGGCAGATTTGCGAATTTGCTCCAGTTGTTCCTTCATAATTTATCTCCTTGATGATTTAATTTGCAAATAAAAAAACCGACCCCAAACATGGGGACGGATCACATCCGCGGTACCACCCGCAATTCGCTTTCGCGCACTTTCTGCATATAACGGTGCAAACCGGCTCACTCTACTGTCGTTCAAGCTGCAGCTCCCGGGGGAAGGCCAAAGCAGCGAACCGAAAAGCAGCTTTCAGCATTTGCCGCTCTCTCTGAGTTCGGTTATTCGCTCTTGACAACCCGTTCTTCGCTTTTTGTGCATAGTATCATATTTTTATGAAATTTTCAACACCATTTCAAAGAATTATTTGGTTGAACTTTTTCTTTCCTTGTGGTTAAATAAAGGCGGGTGATGAAATTGAAAGCAAAGATTACGAAATATTTGCCTACCGGCGATCATTTGTTGAGAGAACTCTATCCCAAAAGAGAAAAGTTCACGCACAAGGGAAACTACGGAAATGTGCTGCTTCTCTGCGGAAGTGTCGGAACTTCCGGCGCAGCGGTACTTGCTGCAAGAGCCTCCTGCAGATCCGGCTCCGGTTTGGTTTATCTCGGTGTGCCGAAATCCATATACCCCATTGCGGCCGGCAGAGTTTTAGAGGCAGTCGTCTTTCCTTTGGAAGACAAAAATACAGGCCACTTTCTCACAGAAAATTTTGACAGCCTGAAAGACAGACTGGCCAAAATGGATGCCGTTTTGATAGGTCCCGGCTGCGGCCAATCCGATGAGTTTAAGGGTCTCGTCAAAAAAATCCTGCAGTTTTGTCAAGTCCCGGTTGTTTTAGATGCAGATGCGATCAATGTTTTTCAGGATAACCCGCTGGAGTTAAAGGAGCATTCTTGTCCGCTTATACTTACGCCCCATGACGGTGAGTTTTCCAGAATCTTTTCCGGGAAGCGGGAAGACCGGGCAGCGGATGCGGTCAGTCTTGCAAAGCAATTGGACGCAGTTGTGCTGCGGAAAGGCTTCCAAAGCCTTATTACAGATGGAAAAGTTATTTATAAGAATTTTTCGGGGAATCCCGGAATGGCAAAGGGAGGCAGCGGCGATGTGCTCTCCGGAATCATGGTCTCCATTCTCGGGAGAAACCGGAATGTTCTGAAGGCTTCTGCGGGCGCTGTCTATCTTCACGGCCTGGCCGGGGATCTTGCTGCCCGATATGTTGGAATGGAAGGGATGCTTCCTTCTGATATGATAGATGCAATTCCTTTTTGCTTAAAATGAAGAGCAGAATAATTGAAAGCGGTGGATGATAACACATCCACCGCTTATTGTGTACCCTTTTGACATAGGGTTTTATTTGTTTAATAGATAGCTGTAATCCGATAAAACAGTTTGGATCAATTCCGCAAGGGGCGGATATAATCCGTGATCATCTGCACTTAGGTCGTATTCTTCGACCGCAGAACCCAGCCGGACCAAAACCTTGCACACGCTTATCAGAAGGAAACCGGCATTTGCGGAGTTATCAAACTGTTCCTTTGAATGGAAGAGGGTGAATTTATCCTTGCAGGGCTCAGAACTGTAGGGGCAGAAGCTTGTACAGTTGCCGCATTCATTGCAAAGGCTGTCAATATGGAGGATCTGAAGAGAGCCGTCCTTCATTTCAACGGAGACATTTGCTCTGTTGGGGCAGACATCCACACAGTTCAGGCAGACGCTGCTGCAGCCGAGACAGCGGGAACTGTCATTTTCCTGCGGGGACATTAAAGTGCCCTTGGATTTGTAGCAGTAGCTCTTCTCAACTTCAGCATCCTTCGGAATTGCAGGCTCCCATTTTTGACCGATTACGGCTTCCGCAAAATCTCTGGCATCCGCAATTCCTTCCACAATGGTCGCCGGACCTCTCCTGGCGTCACCGGCGACATAAACTCCCTCCAGACTGGTATGAATACCGGCCGTTAATTCAAATCCGTTTTCTTTGAATTGGGAATCTTCAACTTTTTCACCGACTGCGCTGATAACAAGGTCCGCAGGGATATCAAAGAACTCTCCGGTCGGGATCGGTTTGCGGCGGCCCGACAGATCAGGGGCACCGAGCTCCATTTTTTCCAGAGTCAGCTTGCCGTTTTCCTGTTTGACGGGAGCAGCTTGCTCGTAGAATTGAACGCCGTCTTTGATAGCCATTTGAAGTTCGGCTTCATCTGCCGGCATGTATTTTTTTGACCGGCGGTATACAAGAGAAACTTTTGCACCGGCGTTTGCTGCCACTCTTGCTGCATCCATTGCGGTGTTTCCGCCGCCAATGACGGCAACATTTTCAGGACAGACTGTTTTCCCGTCCTTCATGGCTTTCATCCATTCGATCACGCCGGATACATTTCCGGGAATATCCAGGGAACCGGGTTTCCAGGCACCGATCGCATAGAGAATATGCGTATATCCCTTTGCTTTTAATTCAGAAAGAGAGGGCGCAGCCTTTCCGCAGATAAAATTAGCTCCGTATGCCTTGGCGAGAGAAATATCATTTCGGATCGCTTCCTTGGAGATCCGGAAATCCGGGATAACATAGCGAACGATACCGCCGGGTTCCTTTTCCTTTTCATAGACATCCACGGGAATACCGGAACGGGAAAGGAAATAGGAGGCGGCGATTCCGGTTGGGCCTCCGCCGACAATAGCAGCCTTTTTGCCGGATTTATCTTTTTCGGGAACACGGATGGATGCTATCAGAGAGCCATAGCCTTCTTTGGCGGCGAGGAGCTTTACATTGCGTATTTCAACCGGAGATTCATAGAAATTTCTTGTGCATTTATTCATGCAGCGATGGGCACAGATCGAGCCGGTAATAAAGGGCAGCGGGTTTTTTTCCGTAATTACTTTCAGCGCTTCCAAGTATTGCTTTTTCCGGCAGAGCTCCATATAGGCAGGAATATCCTGAGAAATCGGGCATCCGTCCATGCAGGGCGCGCGGAAGCAATTCAGCAGGGGAACCTGCTCCGATATTTTTCTGGAGGGAAGGGGTTTCACGGGCTTTTGAATCAAACAGTCAGAAAGCGCTTCTTGGGATAATGCAGCAAGTTTTTCACTGTCTGTTCCTGTGAAAGGAAGGTAGCTTTCCTCTTCCAGCCTGTCTGCGATCTGCAGGAAACGGTTATAGCCGCCGGGTTTCAGGACGGTCGTTGCCATGGTGATTGGCCAGATACCGGCGTTGAAGAGCTCAGAAATATGGAAATAATCGGCACCGCCGGAATAGGAGATCCGCATTTTTCCGCCGAATTGCTTGGAAATTCTGCTTGCCAGCTCTATCGTAAGGGGATAGAGGGCCTTTCCGGACATATACATTTCAGCAGAAGGAAGTTCATTTTCCTTCACATCAACAGGGAAAGTATTGGATAGCTTCAGGCCGAATTCCAGGTTCAGGCTTTCCGCCAATGCTTTCAGCCGCTCAAACATCGGAACGGCGTCCTTCCACTGCAGATCGTCGTTAAAGTGAAAGTTCGTGAAGGATACATAATCATATCCCAGCTGATCCAATCTTTTTCTTGCAGTTTCATAGCCCAGAAGAGTGGGATTGCATTTCACAAAGGTATGGAGCTTCTTCTCTTTAAGGAGATAGGAGGCTATCGCTTCAATTTCATCCGGAGGACAGCCGTGCAGGGTTGATACCGTTACGCTTTTGCAGATATCCGAGGGAATGGAAAGAATGCTTTCTTTTTCATCGGGGAATCTTTCAAGAAGGACGGCAATGGCATTTTGAAAAGCTTCTGTTTTGGAGGCATCCATCATGCCATTTATAAAGCGGTCGGTTTTCTCTTTTCGGATATCCGAGAGGTTATATCCGACGGAAATGTTGAAAATAAAGCCTTTTGCATTTCCAAGCTTATAATGATTGCTTAAAAATTTGATGAGGACCCAAGCTTTGATATACTCTTCCATTGCCTGAGGTATATAGAGCTCAGTGGACCATTCGCAGTTATAGCCTTCATCATCGGCTTTGATGCAGGGCCTGTTGATACAGGAGGCCAACTGATCTCCGTCCATTTCCTGCACAGTTTTCAGTTCAAAAAAACGGGCTCCCGAAAACCAGGCTGCAATGATGTTTTCAGCCAACTGCGTATTCGGGCCGGCGGCAGGACCGAAGGGGGTATCCAGTGTTTCTCCGAAGAGGGATAAAGAGCATGTGTTCTTTTTTGTAAAGTGTTTTCTTACTCCAAACAGTGTTCCGGACTGTTCATATTCCGCGCAGCACCAATTTAAAAGTGCTCGAAAGGATAGGGGAGTCATCTTTTCAGACATATTATTTCCTCCTTACTGACATTTAGTAGACTCTGCGGTTTAATTCGCCCCAGAGTTTTTTTGCGCTTTCCAGTATATGAGCATTTTCTGCTTCTTCGTCGATGAATTGAAGTTCCCGGTCTTTCATGAGAACTTTTCCGTTTGCAATGGTGGTCCTGCAAAGTTTTCCGGTCATTCCAAAGAGAATATGACCGTCAATGTTTTCATCCGAGAAGGGCGTATAGGGCTTATAATCCATGACAATGACATCTGCTGCTGCGCCTTCCTTCAGAATTCCGAGCTGAACGGGGAAATACTTTTCCGCGATTAACGGATTATTCTTAAAGAGCATGTCCGTAACTTCGCACCAGGCAACATTGGGAAGGCATGCGTTCAGCCTTTGAACACAGAGGGCTGCTTTTAAGGATTCCACCATGTCGTTCGTCCAGGCATCTGTTCCCAAGCCGCAAAGAATTCCGGATTTTGTGAGAGGAAGCACAGGGCATACGCCAACGGCATTGCTCATGTTGGATTCCGGATTATTGACGACCATGCTTTGCGTTTCCCGAATAAGCTCGATCTCCGCGGGGTTAACATGTATGCAATGGCCGAGGATGGTTTTATTTCCCAATATTCCGTGATCGTGGAGTCTTTGGACCGGCCTTCTCCCGTAGTTCTGAAGAGAATCATAAACATCATTCATGCCTTCCGAAACATGAATGTGATAGCCTGTCCTTCCGTTGTTTGCTTCAACCATCCTGTCAAAGGTTTTATCGGACAGGGTGAATAATGCATGCCCGCCGAACATTGCGGCTAACATGGGGTCCTTCTTCTCGGAACAGTAGCGGATCCAGTCAGCATTTTCTTGAATCGCTTCAGAGGCTTTCTCTTCGCCGTCACGGTCGGATACTTCATAGCAAAGGCAGGAACGGATACCGAATTTTTTTGCCGATTCTCCGATTTGGAAGAGGGAACCGGGGATTTCCGCATAGGAGGCGTGATGATCGAATATCGTTGTCACACCCTGCTTGATGCAATCGATATACAAGGCATCTGCGCTTGCCCGGGTCCCTTCCAGAGTTAATTTTCTGTCGATTGCCCACCAGGTCCCGTCCAATACCTCATAGAAATTCTGCGGGTTGTTTCCGACAATGGACAAGCCTCTTGCCAATGCGGAGTATATATGCGTATGGGCGTTGATAAAAGCAGGCATGATGAGGTTCCCTTTTGCATCAATGAATTCCGCATTCGGGTATTTGTTTTTAAGGTCCTCTGTGGAAGAAACTTCTATAATTTTATCCTTCTCGATTGCAACACCGCCATCTGCCAAAAAGGCTTTATTGGGATCTCGGGTAATCACTTTTCCGTTTGCTAAAACAATCATTTTTGATACCTCCCTATAAGATAAGAAAAATGGCGATGCCAAAGACATCACCACTCACAAAAATGAGTGATAGAAGAAGCCCGTGCGCGAAGCACTTCGTTACAGCTATCAAACAGTATTCAACTACTTTCATTATAAGTGATATTATCTGATTTTCAAGAGAAAAATAAAATATTTTTTCGGTTTTTTCATATTTGACAGCTTGTGATATGATAAAAGCAGATATGGAGGCGGTGTATATGGAAAATGAAATTTTCATTCCGACAATGAGGAGCTTCAGAAACGGCAACACATTTTCCGGGAGCTGCGGATTGCTGCGTTTCTATTTTTATCCGAATCCGGAGAATTCCACGATCCTCGTGAAGATCTGGCACGGCCCATTCTGCATTGAAAAAAGTGAAGTTGAGGAATGCAAAGAGTTTGATATGACAGAAGAGGGGATAGAAGAGATCCAAAAATATCTCCAATCTAAAATATAGTTTTTGCCTTTTGATAAACGGAGCTGCGGTTTGTGGCAGCCGTTTCAAGCTTTTCCTTTTCGGAAGGTCAATAAACGAACAGGGATACCCGGGGTAGAATCAAAGCGCTCTATCCCGGGCACTTTTTTTCGCATCTCCCTTTCGAATATCTTCATTTATCACCCTGTATTGCCGTCTGATAGGGGAGGCTAATCTTGACATTTTTTGAAATTTGGATATAATTGATATTCGGTGGATTTTGGTGCTGATTATCAAAAAAATTCATTGAACTTATTTAAGAAATTAAATTATTGGAGGATAGATATGAAGAAAGTGCAAATCACGGAAACAATCCTTCGTGATGCCAATCAGTCTTTGATGGCAACGCGTCTGCCCTATGCGGATTACGAAGAAATTCTTTCCGAAATGGACAAGGCCGGTTACTACAGTGTGGAATGCTGGGGCGGCGCTACCTTTGACTCCTGCCTTCGCTATTTGAATGAGGATCCGTGGGAACGTCTTCGCAATATTCGGAAGAATATGCCGAATACCAAGCTGCAGATGCTCCTTCGCGGTCAGAATCTGCTCGGCTACAAGCATTATCATGATGATGTCGTTGAGAAGTTTGTTGAGCTTTCCATCAAAAACGGTATTGATATCATCCGCATTTTTGATGCTTTGAATGATTTCAGAAACCTGGGTACAGCTCTGGATGCAACTTTAAAATATGCTACGCCGAATACCATTCCTTCCGGATGTATTTCTTATACGCAGTCTCCCGTTCATACCGTGGAAAAGTATGTTGAAATGTGCAAAGAGCTTCAGACCATGGGCTTTAAGACGATTTGCTTGAAGGATATGGCCGGAACCATGAGCCCCTATGAGGCCGAAAACCTCATCAAAGGCATCAAGGATGCAGTGGGGGATATGCCTCTTGTTCTGCATACGCATTGCACCACCGGAATGGCGTACATGACTCTCACAAAGGCAATTGAGTCCGGGATTGATGTGATTGACTGCGCAACTTCCTGTTTCTCCAGCGGTACTTCCCAGCCTGCTACCCAGACCATGTTCTATGCTCTGGAACAGTACGGAATTGACTGCGGCTTGAATGAAGCTGTAATCAACAAAGTAAACGATTATTTCAAACCCATTAAGCAGATGTATATTGACAACGGAACGATCAACGCGAAGAGCTTGGGAACAGACGCTCAGGCGCTTGTTTACAAGGTTCCCGGCGGTATGCTTTCCAATATGATCGCGAATCTGACGGATATGCATGCCATGGATAAGTTTGAAGCGGCTTTGGCAGAGATTCCTGCGGTTCGGAAGGATCTGGGATATCCTCCTCTTGTGACTCCGCTCAGCCAGATGGTAGGCAATCAGGCAGTTACCAATGTCCTGGTTGGCGAACGCTATAAGAACATTTCCAAAGAAGTTAAGAATTATTTCAAGGGAGAGTACGGCATTGCTCCCGCTCCCGTTGATCCGGAACTGGAAGCTAAAATCCTCGGTGAAGGCGGAAAGCCTGTTGATTGCAGAATTGAAGATCAAAAGAGAACAGGCGAAGATTTTGCCAAGGCTCGGGAAGAATTGGGCGATCTTGCTCAGAGTGAAGAAGATATCATGAGTTATATTTGCTTCCCGGATCAAGCCAAAAAGTACTTTGAAGCCCGTAAGGCGGCAGAGGAAAATGTTGTGTCTTACTCCATTGAGGAAATTTAAGGAGATAGCTTATGTTTTTTGTAAATGAAGCTATGGTTGATTTATCCGTCGGAACCGCCGGAGTTGCCGCTCTTCTCGGATATGCTGTTGTCTTTCTGGGCTTGGTCATTTTGATGTTTGTTATCCAATTGGTCGGTAAGCTGATGGTTGCCTCCAGAGAAAAGAAATCAGCGAACGCAAACGAGACAAAGGCTGAAAATGTAGCTGCTGATCCTGTTTATGCCAACGGGTCTGCCGGTAAGATCGCTTTGCACGGTGTGGAACCTAAAACTGCAGCTTTGCTGATGGCAATCGTAGCGGATAAAATGGGAAAACCGATTAATGAATTACAGTTTAAGTCTATTCGGGAGGTTAAATAATCATGAAATATAAGATTACACTTTCAGGTAAGACCTATGAGGTCGAAGTCGAAGCAGGAAAAGCACAGCTGCTCAGCGAGTATGAAGCCGCCGCACCGGCTGCTCCTGCCGCACCGGCTCCTGTGGCTGCTCCCGTTTCAGCTCCTGCAGCGGCAGCTCCCGCAGCTTCTGCTCCTACCGCTTCCGGGGAAGTGATTTCCTCTCCCATGCCCGGCAACATTCTTCGTGTTGAAGTTTCTGTGGGTCAGCAGGTCAAAGAGGGCGACGTGCTGATGATTTTGGAAGCTATGAAAATGGAAAATGAAATCGTTGCGACCAAGAGCGGTTCCGTTGCTCAGATTTTGGCTTCTAAGGGCACAACCGTTGATACCGGGACGCCTCTTGCAGTTATTGCATAAGGAGGGGCGGAATGGATATTTTGGGTACTCTTGCAAAGCTTTGGCAGGAATCCGGTTTTGCCCAGTATTTCATGGCAGGCGGCTGGAAGTTCCTGATTATGCTTGCGATCTCCTGCGTTTTGCTTTATCTCGGTATCGGGAAACAGTTTGAGCCTCTGCTGATGATCGGTATTGCTTTTGGCTGTCTCCTTTCCAACTTGCCCGGCAGTGAGATGTTCCATCAAGAATTATGGGATGCCTATATCGCCGGTGAGGAAGGAATTACCTTTACGACCATTATCCATGAAGGCGGTCTTCTGGATATCTTCTATATCGGTGTAAAAGCCGGCTTATATCCCTCCTTGATTTTTATGGGTGTCGGCGCCATGACCGATTTCGGTCCCCTGATTTCCAATGCAAAGAGCATGCTCCTCGGTGCTGCGGCTCAGCTCGGTGTTTTCTTTGCATTTTTCGGTGCTATTCTTCTTGGTTTTACCGGTCCCCAGGCTGCGTCCATCGGTATTATCGGCGGAGCTGACGGCCCTACTGCCATTTTCCTTACCACGAAGCTTGCACCGGAGCTCCTCGGGCCCATTGTCATTGCTGCGTGTTCCTACATGGCCTTGATCCCGCTCATTCAGCCTCCTATCATGAAGCTTCTGACAACGCCGGAGATGCGGCTTGTCAAGATGGAACAGGCCCGTGAGGTCACAAAAGAAGAGAAAATTCTTTTCCCCATCTATGTGTCCGCTTTTGTAATTCTGCTCCTTCCTTCGACGGCCCCTCTGATCGGCTGTCTGATGCTTGGCAATCTCTTCAGAGAGTGCGGCGTTGCGGATCGACTCAGTGACACTGCTCAGAATGCTCTGATGAATATTGTTACGATTTTCCTTGCAACTTCCGTTGGCGCCACGATGGCTGCAGAACGCTTCCTTACCTGGAACACCATCAAGATCATTGTTCTCGGCTTGATTGCATTTGCCTTCTCTACCGTTGGCGGTCTTCTCGGCGGACGGATTATGTACCGTCTTACCGGGGGAAAGATCAATCCTCTGATCGGTTCTGCAGGTGTTTCCGCTGTTCCTATGGCCGCTCGGGTTTCTCAGGATGTCGGCAGAAAATATAATAAAAATAATTATCTTCTTATGCATGCTATGGGACCCAATGTTGCCGGCGTTATCGGCAGCGCCATTGCGGCAGGATTCCTGCTTTCTGTTTTTGGGTGATGAAAGATGGCCTCCCTTTATGGGAGGCCTTTTTGGAGGAATATGTTATACTCGTTGGCTCAGATACAAAAATATTATTCTGGAAATAAATCCATTGAAATTTTGGATTCCGTGGACTCCACCAATAACGAGATGAAGCGTCGGCTGCGCAGCCATGAAGAATGTCCTGACATTTTGCTTGCCCATGGGCAGACACATGGACGCGGAAGGCAGGGGAAAGACTTTTTCTCTCCCTTGAATGCCGGAATATATTTTTCCATGCAGATCCCCGCGCCTTCTGACAGTCAGATCGTTTATATCACTGCAAAAGCTGCGGTCGCAGTTTGCCGCGCAATCCGAAAAATCACCCATCTTGATGTGACAATCAAATGGGTAAATGATATTTATCTTTCGGATAAAAAAGTATGCGGAATTCTCTGTGAAAGTTTTCAAGCAGATCCGGGTGTTGTATCCAATGTTATTCTCGGGATCGGGATCAATATCTGCGCTTCTTCCTTTCCCGATTCCGTTCCCAATCCCGGAATATTGGGCTGCAGCGACCTGTGCAGTTCTCTCATAGGGGAAATCATTCTGCAGCTTGAATCTTTATTGTCGGATAGCGGTTTGTCTTTTCTTGAGGATTACCGCCGCTGCAGTTATGTTTTAAATAAAGAAATCTCTTTTATTGAAAACGGCCGGCAGTTTTTCGGGACGGCAAAAGAAATCAACGATAGGGGATATCTGCTTGTTTTGATGCAGAATGGAGAAAAGAAGCTTTTGAGTTCCGGCGAGATTTCCGTTCGTTTGAAAAACCTTTGAATATTTACTCTTGACAATAACGGAAATAATGCTATAATAACGCAGAAATTGCGAGAGTGCTGGAATAGGTAGACAGGCACGTTTGAGGGGCGTGTGACAACCGTCGTGTGAGTTCAAGTCTCATCTCTCGCACCAACCGGACTTGCGATTGCAAGCCCGGTTTTCATATTTGAGTGATGATGGAAAGAGTAGTTTGAAAGATTTCTCCAGAGAGTTTCCGGCTGCTGTGAGGAAACGGAATCTGAAAACGAAATACATTCCGGAGCTTCAGAGGTGAATTCATAGTAGCTTCTGACGGGTTCGCCCGTTATCGCGTTCAGTTTTTTAACTGGCTGAGGCCGAATGCGAGAGCTTTCGGCAAATCAGAGGTGGTACCGCGTTTATTCGCCCTCTGTCTCTTTTTGAGACAGAGGGCGTGTTTTTTTGACGGAGGTTTAACGCGTATGAATTCAATATCCGTAAAGTTTATTGGACATGCCTGTTTCGTCCTGTCATTTGGTGATTACCGTGTTGTTATGGATCCCTATTCGGACGGATCTGTTCCCGGGCTAAAGCCTGTTCGTTTGGAAGCTGACATGGTAATCTGCAGCCACGGTCACGGGGATCATAACGCCAGCGATAATATTATCGTTTCGGGGCGGAAAAATGAGGATTTAAAAGTGGAAGAGTTTGTAATTCCGCATGATGAAAAGAATGGCGCTCTTCGCGGAATGAACAATATCACAAGGTTTATTTGGAAAGGGTATTCCCTTGTCCACATGGGTGATGTGGGCGTGATTCCGGATGCAAAGATCATTTCCGAATTATTCCATTCCGATCTTGTTATCTTTCCTGTCGGAGGCTATTATACGCTTCCTCCCGCAGATGCCAAATCTATGATAGACCGCATTCAGCCGGGTTATGCGATACCGATGCATTACCGTAATTCCAAATCCGGATATCCTGTGCTATCTTCCTTAGAGGATTATCCGGATTACGAAAATATTATTTTATCAGATTCATCCGAATTCATTTTGCGGGAAAAATCTGATTTTCACGCTGCAAAACTGATAGCCTTTAAGGCAGAAAATGAGGAGAAATAGCATGGGAATTTATGAAGAACTTCAGGCACGCGGATTGATCGCCCAGGTGACAAATGAGAGTGAAATCCGAGAGATGGTAAACAATGGGAAAGCTGTGTTTTATATTGGTTTTGATCCCACTGCAGATTCCCTTCATGTGGGCCATTTCATGGCTTTGTGTTTGATGAAGCGCTTGCAGATGGCCGGAAATCGCCCTGTGGTACTTGTGGGCGGCGGTACCGGCATGATCGGAGATCCTTCCGGAAGAACCGATATGCGCAAAATGATGACGAAAGAGACTATCCAGCATAACTGCGACTGCTTCAAAAAGCAGATGGAGCGTTTTATTGATTTCGGGCCGGATAAGGCCATCATGGTCAATAATGCGGATTGGCTTCTGAAACTGAATTATGTGGATGTCCTTCGCGATGTGGGAGCTTGCTTCTCCGTTAATAACATGCTGCGCGCTGAATGCTATAAGCAGAGAATGGAAAAGGGACTCTCTTTCTTGGAGTTCAACTACATGATCATGCAGTCCTACGATTTCTACTATCTTTTCCAACATTACGGCTGCAACATGCAGTTCGGCGGAGACGATCAGTGGAGCAACATGCTGGGCGGCACAGAATTGATCCGGAAAAAGCTCGGAAAAGATGCCCACGCGATGACAATTACCCTCCTTTTGAATTCAGAAGGCAAGAAAATGGGCAAAACCGCATCCGGAGCTGTTTGGCTGGATCCGGAAAAGACGACACCCTTTGAATTTTACCAGTATTGGCGCAATGTGGGAGATCAGGATGTACTCCGCTGCATTCGTATGCTGACCTTCCTGCCGCTGGAGCAGATCAATGAAATGGATCAATGGGAAGGAAGCCAGCTCAATAAGGCAAAAGAGATTCTGGCTTTTGAACTGACGAAGCTTGTCCACGGAGAAGAGGAGGCTGTAAAGGCGGAAAATGCAAGTAAGGCTCTCTTCGGCGCAGGAGCATCCGATGAAAACATGCCTACAACTGCTCTCACGGGGGAAGCTCTTGCAGATGATAAGATCAATGTAATTGATCTTTTGGTCGCTTGTGAGCTCTGCTCCTCTAAATCCGATGCGCGGCGTTTGATTCAGCAGGGCGGTCTTGTAGTGAATGATGTTAAGGTGTCTGATATCGGAAAGTGCTATTCAAGAGAAGAGCTTACTTCCGGTCTGATCATCCGTAAAGGAAAGAAAATTTTCCACAAGGCGATTTTGGCATGAAAACTTCAGATTTCAACTATGAGCTCCCGGAAGAGCTGATCGCGCAGACTCCTTTGGAGAGGCGTGACAGTTCCCGCCTTATGGTTCTCCACCGCTCAAGCGGAGAATTGGAACACAAGCATTTTTACGATGTCATTGATTATCTCCGGCCCGGAGACTGCTTGGTCATGAATAATTCCCGTGTAATTCCGGCCAGGTTGATCGGCCGCCGTCCGACCGGGGGTGCAGCTCAGCTTCTGCTTGTAAAAGATCTGGGCGGAAAAAGGTGGGAATGTCTGGCGAAACCCGGAAGAAAACTTAAGGTCGGCCAGGAAATCATTTTCGGAGATGGGGAACTGACCGCCGTTGTCCAAAAGATTCATGAAGACGGGAGCAGAACAGTCCTCTTTCGCTATGAAGGCATTTTTCTTGAGATATTGGAAAGACTTGGGAAAATGCCGCTTCCTCCCTATATTAAAGCAGAGTTGAAGGATCAGGAGCGTTATCAAACCGTTTATTCAAAAGATCTCGGCTCTGCAGCAGCTCCCACAGCCGGTCTGCACTTTACCAATGATCTTTTGGAAAAAATTCGGGAAAAAGGTGTAAATGAGGCATTTGTTACCCTTCATGTTGGTTTGGGTACATTTCGTTCCGTCACCTCGGATGATATAGAGAATCATCAGATGCATTCCGAGTACTGCATGATAGATGCCGAAACGGCAAAGCTTCTCAATGAAACAAGGAAAAACGGAGGAAGGATCGTCTGCGTTGGCACAACTTCCTGCCGCACCTTAGAGTCTCTCGTAAACGATGACGGAAGTTTTTCCGAAAAACGGCAATGGACGGATATCTTTATTTATCCCGGCTATCGCTTTAAGGCTATGGATGCGCTGATAACGAACTTCCATCTTCCGGAAAGCACCCTTGTCATGCTGGTTTCTGCTTTCGCCGGAAGAGAGCAAGTTTTGAATGCCTATCAGACTGCCGTTTCTGAGAGATATCGCTTTTTCTCATTTGGCGATGCTATGTATATTGAGTAGGGGATTTCATGTTTCATATTATCAATAAAGACGGAAATGCTCGAAGGGGAGAATTTACCTGCGCGCATGGAACAGTTCAGACCCCCGTATTTATGAATGTCGGCACCCAGGGTGCCATAAAGGGTGCCCTAAGCGCAGAGGATCTGGAAGAGATCGGCTGCCAGGTTGAACTGTCCAATACTTATCATCTGCATCTGCGGCCCGGCGATCAGCTGATTCGGGATCTTGGCGGCCTTCACAGGTTTATGACCTGGAATGGTCCGATTTTGACGGACAGCGGAGGCTTTCAGGTTTTTTCCCTGGCAGATCTCCGGAAAATATCGGAGGAAGGCGTCTCTTTTGCCTCCCATATTGATGGGCATAAAATCTTTATGGGACCGGAAGAAAGCATGCAGATTCAGTCCCATTTGGGATCGGATATCGCCATGGCTTTTGATGAGTGCGTGAAAAATCCTTCACCCTTTCAATATGTTAAAGATTCCACGTTAAGAACATATCGCTGGCTGAAAAGATGCAAGGATGAGAATGAACGCCTGAATCAACTGGAAGAGACGGTAAATCCGAATCAAATGCTTTGGGGAATCAACCAGGGCGGTGTTTTCCCGCAGCTTCGGGTAGATCACATGAAAATGATTTCTGAGCTGGAGCTGCCCGGCTATGCCATCGGCGGTCTTGCAGTAGGGGAGCCGACAGAAGTCATGTATGAAATCATTGAAGCTGTTGAGCCATACATGCCGGAGGATCGCCCAAGATATTTGATGGGTGTCGGAACTCCGAGCAATATTATTGAAGGCGTAGCAAGAGGGATTGATTTCTTTGACTGCGTGATGCCCGCAAGAAATGCAAGGCATGGAAAACTTTTTACATGGGAAGGCATGATCAACATAAAGAACGCTAAGTATGAGAATGACGAGCGTCCTTTGAGTCCGACCTGTTCCTGCCCATGCTGCCGCCGATATTCAAGGGCCTATCTGCACCACCTGTTTAAAGCGGAAGAAATGCTTGCCATGCGGCTTTCCGTTCTTCATAATCTGTATTTTTATAACAATCTGATGGCTCGGATCCGTTCGGAAATCGAAAATGGGACCTTTGCAGCATTTCAAAAGGAATATTCTTATCGACTTTCGGAAAAAATATAGTATGTCTCTTGAAATCTTCCCGAATTCCATCTATAATGACAAAAAATAAAAATAAAGAGAAATTCTATGTTCCATTTTTATGCAGATGCAGCGGCTGCTCCCACCGGCATGGGCGGTACGATTCTGATGTTCGTCCTTCTTCTTGCTGTCTTCTATTTCTTTATGATTCGTCCCGAGAATAAGAAGAAGAAAGAAGCCGAGGCAATGCGCGCCGCCATTAAGACCGGCGACAAGATCACTACCATCGGCGGCATTGTCGGAACAGTTGTCCATGTGAAAGAGGATAGCCTGGTGATTGAAACCAGCGCAGACCGTGTTCGGATGGAGTTGAAGAAATGGTCTGTTTCAACGAACGATACGGCCGATGCTGAAAAAGCAGCTGCAAGTGCGGCCGCTAAGACAGCAAAAAAAGAAAAGAAGTAATCGAATAGGTTGCGTCGGGTAGGGGATTCTTCCCTTACCCGATTTTTTATATGTTTTTTCACAGAGATATTGACAAGTTAACATAATATAGTTAACATAATATATGCGAGTTTTTAACATGTTTTCACAGGCACTTTCTTGAAAGGACGGTCTTATATGCCTCCGTACTATAATGAATTCCGGAAATATTTATCCCAGGAATTAAAATGTTCTTCTAACACGAAAGCGGCTTATCTGAAGGACATATCTGACCTTGCTGCTTTTGCTTCTGCAATTCTAATCAAAGAATTGCCAGAGTTGAATCAGGATGATTTGCAGAATTATTTGAATACCGTCGTTGAATCCGGAAAGTCTTCTTCCACGGTTCGCAGGATTTCTTCTGCATTAAAATGCTATTATTCATTTTTGCTTTTTAATCATGTCCTTTCGGAATCTCCTGCGCATTCCTTTATCCTGCCAAAGTCCGAAAGAAGATCTCCTAGTTTTCTTTCTACCGATGAAGTGGACCAGCTTTTACGGCAGCCTAAGTTTTCGGATCCGAAGGGCTTTCGGGATAAAGCTATGCTCGAGTTATTGTATGCAACCGGTATTCATGTTTCAGAACTGATCGCTTTGAATATAGCAGATGTCAATCTTAAAGCATCCTGCATCCGCTGTGTGAAAGGTGAAAATTCAAGGATAATTCCCATTTATCCGGCTGCGGTTAATTCTCTCTCCTATTACATGAAATCAATCCGCCCAAAATTTCTTCAAAAGAAAGATGAGAATGCTCTGTTTCTGAATATGAACGGATCCAGGATGACCAGACAGGGATTTTGGAAGATTTTAAAGTTTTATGCCGATGAAGCGCATATTTCCAAAGATATTTCGCCCAATACACTTCGGCACAGTTTTGCCATGCATCTTATTCAAAACGGCGCTGACAATAAGTTCATTCAGGATATTCTGGGATATAAGGATATTTCTTCTACCGAGTTTTATTCCAGGATGTTCAGACAGAATATCCAGAATAAATATATGAAATATCATCCAAAAGCATAATAAAAGGAGTGTTGTTGCCTTATGAAATTTGAGAAATACCTAAGTTCTGTTGACCGCTGTTCCGAAAAAATCATTCATCTTTCGGATTATATTTGGGATCACCCGGAGGTTGGTTTTCGGGAATTTGAGTCTTCGGCGGCTCTCCAAACCGCTTTAAAAGAGGAAGGTTTTAAAATTACATCCGGACTTGCAGGAATCCCGACTGCGTTTAAAGCCGAGTACGGATATGAAGGTCCTGCGATCGGAATATTGGCTGAGTTTGATGCTCTGCAGAATTTGAACTATCAGGCCGGCGTTGCGGAACCGATTTTCAGAGAAGATACAAACTTCGGCCACGGATGCGGTCATAATCTTTTTGCTGCAGGATCTTACGCTGCTGCTTTGGCGATCAAGAGTTATATTGATGAGCAAAAGCAGGGGAGTGTTACCCTCTTTGGCTGCCCAGGTGAGGAAAACAAGGGCGGTAAGGTTTACATGGCAAGAGCAAAGGTGTTCAATGAAATGGATGCTATTGTCAGCTGGCATCCTGAGCAGATCCATATGGTTCGCACCCGTCCTTCTCTTGCTAATGTTGAGGTAGATTATCATTTTTCGGGGGCAGCGTCTCATGCCGGCGGTTCCCCGGAAAGAGGCCGCAGCGCTTTGGATGCCTGTGAATTGATGAGCGTTGGCTGCAACTATCTTCGGGAGCATATGCCGACGACTTGCAGAATCCATTATGCCTATATCAATGCAGGCGGCGAGGCGCCGAATATCGTTCAATCTCACGCAACAGTCCGTTATTTGATCCGGGCAAATGATAACGATGAAGTCTTGGAGCTTTGGGATCGTGTCAATGCGGTGGCGAAGGGCGCTGCAATGATGACGGGAACCGAAGTAACATGGGACATGTTTTCTGCATATTCAAACCTGATCACAAACTCCGTTATGCAAAGAGTTGGCACGGAAGCCCTGAAGGATATCCCGATTCCCGTACCGAATGAAGAAGATTTGGAACTGGGAAAAAAGCTTCAGAAAACATTTTCGCTGACAAAAGAGGATAAAGATAAACCGATATTTGCCGATCGCGTTTTAGACCCGGCGCCGCCAAAAGCACACGGCGGATCAACGGATACTGCAGATGTCAGCTGGAATTGCCCCACACTTCAATTCCACATTGCCACGAAAGCAGTTGGCACACCGGGGCACAGCTGGCAGAATGTAGCTCAGGGAAAGACCCATTATGCCCATGAGGCCGTTCTTTTCGCCGGTAAAGTTCTTGCATCAACGGCAATTCGCTTGATGACGGATCCGGAAACACTTCATGCTGTAAGAGAGGAATTCTCGGAAAAGACAAAAGGCGGCTATCATTGCCCGCTCCCGGATGAAGTTCAGCCCAAATAGAAAACTTTTCGTACTTAAAAAATGAAAGAGCCGACGAGCAGAAATGCCCGGCGGCTCTTTCAATGAGATGATGAATTTCAAAAATGTCCGCTTCAAATTGCAAAAGCTTTCAAATTTGAATTGACTAATTCACAGGGAATGGATATAATAAGCAGTACAATACTATCCGCTTCAAATGCTAATTGGTTTGAATTTTGAAAGGACTGCGAATCATGCACGACGTCCAATTTTATAAGAACATATTCGACAGGTACGGTGGGATGATGCGAACCACCCAGCTTGCGGAGGAAAAAATCTTCTATCCTCAGCGCGAAAAGCTGATTGCCGACGGCTATGTGGAGAAGATCCGCAGAGGCTACTACCAGTGGGTCAACCCGGAGGATTTCAGCGAGGTCGGGACCGTGATTCACCTGTTTCCAGACGTTATCTTTTGCATGGATACCGCGCTGCTCTATTACGGCTACAGCGACCGAACTCCCGGCGAATGGCATCTGGCGGTCAGTAAGGATTCCGGCAAATCCCGATTCAAGATTGACTATCCCTTTGTCAGACCCTATTATGTTGAGCCCGCAGTGCTGGAGCTGGGCCTGACAAACGGAAGTATGGACGGGCACACTATCCGTATCTATGACAAAGACCGCCTGATTTGCGACTGCCTGCGCTATCGCAATAAGATGGACAAAGAGATTTTCAACAAAGCAATTCAGAATTACATCGCAGACCCGGAAAAGAGTATCCCGAAGCTGATGGAATACGCCGGCCCCCTGCGGGTGAAAAAGCTGGCAAAAGATTTGATAGGAGTGTGGCTGTGATGGCGGATATTGCCGCTTCCGTTCTTGCAAAACTGAAAAACAAAGCCAAAACCGCCGGCATCAGCTATCAGCAGTGCTTGCAGCTATTCTTTCAGGAAGAATTTCTGCGCCGGCTGGCCCTTTCCCGATACGCCGAAAACTTCGTGCTGAAGGGTGGGTTATTCATCTACACCCTGACGAACTTTGAGAGCCGGGCCACGGTAGACGTGGACTTTCTCATGCGGGGACTGAACAACGATCTTGCCCGCATGGACGAGATCATTGCGGATATTCTGGCCGTGGAGACGGGCAACGATTTTGTGACCTTCAAGGCCGGTAAAACCGAACCTATCGCCGTTCAGCGTAAATACCACGGTGTCAGCACCCAGATCACCGGCTATATCAAGAATGTCCGAGTTCCCTTCAATGTTGACATTGGCGTGGGGGATGTGATCGTCCCGAGCGCGCAGCACAGGATCATTCAAACCCAGCTTGAGGGGTACGCAAAGCCGGAAATCCTCACCTACTCGCTGGAAAGCACCATCGCGGAAAAATTTGACGCGATCCTGCAACGCTTTGAACTGACCGGCCGCATGAAGGACTTTTACGATATTTACTATCTGTCCCGCAGCTTTGATTTCGACGGTCTGAAATTGCAGTCCGCCATTCAGGAAACCCTGCAAAACCGCGGCACGGCTTACGAAAAAGACAGCTTCGACCGCGTCCTGGCCCTTGCG
>JAZUFG010000048.1:0-1534 GCA_045640565.1 Oscillospiraceae bacterium
CTGCCTCTTCGGCACATCCGCCCTGCGAATTGCCAGAGAGGCATACGGAGATCTGGACGATTTGATTCTGAAAAATGCAAAACCGGAAGAGGATACTCCGGAGGAAAACGAAATTTCTTTAGGAAATGATGGACCTGTTTCTGCTCCCCATCCGAAGAATAATCTGGACGATATGCTGGAGCATCCGGGAAAAGACTTTGTTGCGGCCCTTTACGAACTCTATAGAAAAAAAGGGATAGAAAACGATGTTACCGTATATAAGAAGGCCGGAATGAACCGCTCCACTTACAGCCATTTGATAAACGGAGATACAAAGGCTCCCCAAAAGCGTTCTATTATAGGCCTGGCCATGGCTATGGAACTGACCATAGATGAAGCAGAGGAACTTTTGGCCACCGCCGAATATGCTCTGAGTCCCCATAAAACCGAGGATATCATTTACCGCTATTTTCTGGAGAATAAGAACTACGACAGGACAAAAATGGACGAGCAGCTATTTAACCATAAATGCAAGTGTATTTTCAGCACACTTTAGTGAACAGAGAAATCCCGGGGTTTGGAACCCCGGGATTTTCTTGCAAAAAAATGTTGTGGGCCCCGCAACCACAGACCCTTTCTCCTGCGGTAAAATACAGTCACAAAATAAAAAAACAAGGAGAAATGAAAAATGTACGGTGCAATTTTAGGTGACATTATTGGCAGCAGATTTGAATTTGACCGGGGAGGCAAGACCAAGGACTTCCGCCTCTTCACCCGTGAGGACAGTTTCACGGACGATACGGTCATGACCCTGGCCGTGGGAGACGCCCTCCTGAAGGCGGACAGGGAAGCGGAGCCGGATACCATCCGCCGGGAGGTGATTTCCTCCATGTGCGCTTGGGGAAGAAAGTATCCCCGGGCAGGCTATGGCGCCAGATTTTTCGGCTGGCTCTTTGGTTCCAACCATGAGCCCTACTGGAGTTATGGAAACGGATCTGCCATGCGGGTTTCCGCAGCAGGCTTCCTTTATGACAGTCTGGAGCGGACCCGGGAAGTTGCGAGAGCCACCGCGGAGGTGACCCACAACCACCCCGAGGGGATCAAGGGGGCAGAATGTACGGCAGCGGTCATGTTCCTGGCAAGAACAGGGAAGACAAAGGAGGAAATTCGGGCCTATGTGGAAAAGGAATTCCACTATGATATGAGCAGGAGCCTGGAGGAGTTGCGTCGCCGCCATGAGCATGTGGAGAGCTGCATGGACTCCATGCCCAAGGCGCTGACTTCCTTCCTGGAGGGAGAAAGCTACGAGGACACGGTACGTAATGCGGTTTCCCTGGGAGGCGACACGGATACGCTGGCGGCCATTGCAGGAGCAATGGCAGAAGCCTATTACGGAGTGCCGGTGGAATTGAAAAAAGAGGGACTTGCCTACCTGACTCCGGAGATGAAAAAACTGCTGAAAAAATACGATATGGCCTTAGAAGTCCGCTAAAGCGGACAATTGATATGTTAAAATAGATGCAGAAAGAAGGGATTAAAATGTATTTTGAAGATT
>JAZUFG010000049.1:0-41704 GCA_045640565.1 Oscillospiraceae bacterium
GGAAAGTTCTTCCCGAAAGTTTGAAAAATCTATTGAGAATTCCGGGAAAAGGGCGTATAATATCCCGCAGAAATCAAATAGAAAAAGTTGGAGGTACCCCACATGTTTACAAAGCTGCTTCAGGCCCTGAAGGACACCCGCCGCACCATCGTCTTCACCGAAGGCCCCGATGCCCGTATCCTCAGCGCTGCTGACCGTCTTCTCAAGGAAGACCTGATGGACGTCATCCTCGTCGGTAATGTGGACGAAGTCAAAGCCGCTGCCGCAAAGGGCGGATTTGAGATCGCCAAGGCTCAGATCATTGACCCCGCCAGTTACCCCGAAATGGATGCCATGGTTGCTCTGATGGTTGAGCTCCGCAAGGGCAAAATGACCGAGGAAGAGTGCCGCGCCAATCTTGCCAAGGCAAACTACTTCGGCACCATGCTGGTGAAGATGGGCAAAGCCGACGCTCTCCTGGGCGGCGCTACTTACTCCACCGCAGATACTGTCCGTCCCGCTCTTCAGCTCATCAAGACCAAGAAGGGCGCACACCTGGTTTCCTCTTCCTTCATTCTCTTCCGGGAAGGCAAAAACGGCGCCGACAAGCTCTGCATGGGCGACTGCGCTATCAACCTCTCCTATGAAGACACCGTGGACAAGGAAGGCAATGTGACTCTGACCGCTGCTCAGAAGCTGGCTGAGGTCGCCATCGAATCCGCAAAGACCGCTTCCTTCTTCGGCATCGACCCCAAGGTCGCCATGCTGAGCTTCTCCACCAACGGCTCCGGCAAGGGCGGCACCGTGAAGCTGAGCCACGAAGCTACTCAGGTTGCCAAGGAAATGGCTCCCGAACTGGCTATCGACGGCGAGATGCAGTTTGACGCTGCAGTAGCTCCCGAAGTCGGCCAGCTGAAGTTCCCCGGCTCCCCTGTTGCAGGCTATGCCAACACCTTTATCTTCCCCTGCATTGAAGCAGGCAACATCGGCTACAAGATTGCCCAGCGTCTGGGCGGCTTTGAAGCATACGGCCCCATTCTACAGGGTCTGAATGCTCCCATCAACGATCTGAGCCGCGGCTGCAACGCTGACGAAGTCTACAAGATGGCAATCATTACCGCCGGCATGGCCTAATTCTCCGGCAGACTGTCAAAGGGTTTTTAACACGATCCCGGTCCTTTTGGACCGGGTTTTTTTCTTTTTTTTGCTTTTCTCTTCCCTTTTCCTGTGCTATAATTTAAGTATTCTTTTTTTCGGAGTATCGTTATGATGAAGCTGCGATTCTTTCTTGCTCTTTACGTTGCCAAATTCACCGCGTGGTTCATGAAGCTTTTCCGTCTGAATGCCTCTCACCTGCCCGGAACTTTGGCAACAAAGATCTGCCCGGACTTCCTCCGTTACCTCAATAAAGTCCCCTGTGTCATCTGCGTGACCGGAACGGACGGGAAAACGACTACCGCAAACCTGATCACCGACCTTCTCCGCAGCATGGGGAAGACGGTCATCTGCAATTCCGGCGGCAGCAACACCGAAACCGGCCTTTCTACCGCCATGGCAAAAACCGTGACTTTAGGGAACAGATGCAAGGCAGAGTACGCCGTCCTGGAAACTGACGAGCATTGGACCCGTATTGTGGTTCCCAAGCTGAGGGCAGACTATCTTGTGGTCACCAATCTTCTCCGGGATTCTCTGCAGCGAAATGCCCATTCCGAATATGTGGCCTGGAAAATCGGCCTCATTGATTCTCCTTCCACCAAGGTCATTCTCAATGCCGATGAACTCTGCTCTGCAGGGCTTCTTCCCCAGAATTCCCGGGTCTATTTTGGCATTGACAGGCTGCCCACTGACAAGACCTCCGGCGGTACCCGAGTCAATGACTTCCTGCTTTGCCCCAAATGCGGCACTCCCCTGACCTATGATTATGTCCGCTATGCTCATGTGGGCCATTGCCACTGCGA
The DNA here is from genome assembly GCA_045640565.1 of Oscillospiraceae bacterium. Lineage (GTDB taxonomy): Bacteria > Bacillota > Clostridia > Oscillospirales > Oscillospiraceae > RGIG3159. Next base: position 1,938 of record JAZUFG010000049.1, read on the forward strand.
AGGCTGCGGCTTTGCCTCCCCTGAGGCAGATTACCGAGTGCTTTCCCTGGATCCTTCTGCAGGAACTCTCAAAGCCAGCCTGAAGGGCCAAGAGGAGGATTTCCCCCTGACCAATGATACTATTTTCAATATCTATAATGAACTGACAGCCATCAGTCTTCTTTCCGAAGCAGGCTTCTCCGCAGAAGAGATCCGCGCTGCGCTGCAGAAAACGCCGCTGACAAAACGCCGCTATGAAGCCCTGCAAATCGGCGGAAAAACCCTCATTAATATGATGGCGAAGTCCAACAACTCCCTCCCCGTCTCCCTGGTATTTGATCACATCCGCAGCCATGAGGGAAAGAAGGCCGTCATTCTTGCCTTGGACGACTTGGACGAAAAGCATTCCTCCGAGCGCATTGGCTGGATCTACGACACGGACTATGAATTTTTGAACAATCCGGACATCCTGCAGGTCATCGCCGTCGGTGTTCGCTATGCGGACCATAAGCTCCGCCTTCTTCTCGCCGGAATCCCGGAGGAAAAACTCTTCTGCTGTGCAGATGAGAGCGAAGGAATCCGGGCACTCTCTCCCGAGGCTGACACCATATTCCTTCTTCATGACATGTCCAGCTATGCCGGCTCTGTGGCCGCAATGACCCAAATTCGCGCACAATTGGAGGGCAAAGCATGAAAATCGAAGTATTGTTCCCCGAGCTCTGCAACCTCTACGGTGATATGGGCAACGTGGATTATTTAAAAGCCTGCACAAACGCGGAGATCCTCTATACCTCCATTCTGGAAACTCCCCGCTTTCCGGAAGGAGATGTCTCCCTGGTCTATCTGGGCTCAATGACAGAGCGCTCTCAGGAGCGAATCCTGAAAAAGCTTGCCGAATATAAGGACTGTATCGCTGATCTGGCCAAAGAAAAGAAGACCCTTTTCCTCCTGACCGGAAATGCGCTGGAGCTCTTCTGCGGAAAAATACACACGGACGGAGGCGAGGATCTTCAAGGCCTCGGCCTGATCCCCTGTGACACTCATAGAATCTATCCCAAAAGGGTCAACAGCCTTTTCTGCGGCAAGATGGGCGAAATGACCGTCGTGGGCTACACCAGCCGCTTCTCCCACCTGAAGGGTCTCCAAAAAGAAAACGCCCTCTTCCGTGCGGAGCGGGGCCTGGGCGCTGAGCCCGGCTGCACCTATGAGGGTGTGCGCCTCCCCGGTATTCTGGGGAGCTATCTTTTGGGGCCTCTGCTCCCCATGAATCCCCCTTTTACCGAGTTCCTCCTCAAGGAAATCGGCGTGGCAGAGCCTCGCCTTGCCTTCAAAGAGGCAGCCATGGAAGCCTATCAAATCCGCTGTGAACAGTACGCAAATCCGAAGGTCGAGCTTTGATGGGTCTGCCGGAAACTCCCGGAGAATCGGGAATGCAATTCTTCCGCGAGCACACTTTATGACTTGATTTTTGAGTGAAAATGGCATAGAATTGGGTTGCTGCCAGGTTTGACAGCAACCTAAATTTTTTCACTCAAAGCAAAAGAAATATAGAAAGAAAGGACCCATTATATGGCACTTTTTGAAGTAACTGCAAATGACCATCGCATCTGGGAAGAAGAGCTGAAGGATTTCCTCCCGGAGAAGATTATTGATGTCCATTGCCACATCGGCAAGCCTGAATTCAACCCCGTCGTGGAGCACAAGCCCGGCGAGGAGAAGCGCACTGTTACCTGGCCTTCTCTGGTCGCAAAGACCTACGGTATGCCTGAGCTGCAGGAGACCTACCAGCTCCTCTTCCCCGGCAAGAATGTCCGCGCTCTTTGCTTCTCCAATAATGGACACGGCGAGGCTGTTAACAACTATGTTTCCGAAGAGACCAAAAAGGCCGGCTTCTGGGGCCTCTATTACAGCCATCCCACTCAGTCCGGTGAAGAGCTGGAACAGAAGATCCGCGAAGGCGGCTTCCTGGGCCTGAAGAGCTATCTGGATCTTGCTCCCAAGTATATCCCCGGCAATGAGATCCGCATCTTTGACTTCTTCCCCAAGCATCAGCTGGCCAAGATGAATGAGCTGGGCGCCATCGTCATGCTGCACATCCCCCGCTCCGGCCGTCTGAAGGACCCCGTGAACCTGGAGCAGATCCTGGAGATCCGCCGGGAATTCCCCAATGTCCGCCTGATCGTTGCCCATATCGGCAGAGCTTACTGCAGCTGTGATGTCGGCAATGCCTTCACGGATTACCTGAATAAAGAACCCGAGACCATGTACGACTTCTGCGCCAACTGCAGCGAGTATGCCATCACCGAGCTCCTGAAAAATGCCGGCCCCAAGCATGCCATGTTCGGATTGGATATGCCCATTCTCCGCATGCGTACCCACCGTATTGAAGAAAACGGCACCTATATCAATCTGGTTCCTCCCGGACTCTATGGCGATCCCAGCCAGGATCCTCACCTCCGTGAAGTCTCTCCGGAAGAAGCCGAAAAGATTACCTTCTTTGCCTATGAAGAGCTGCTGGCTCTGAAGCGGGCCTGCACCAAGCTGGGTCTGAGCAAGGCAGACGTGGAAGACATCATGTACAACAATGCTCTCAATCTGATCGAGGGTGCCAGAAAGTCCATCTACGGAGAATAAGGCGCTTCGTGCAGTGAAAAATTAACAGTTAGGAGATATTCTCATGGGAAAGAAGATCAAGGTAGGCTATCTGCCTTTATACATCAAGCTTTACGATGACGAGGACCCCCATACCAGAGACCCCATGGTGGCCTATATGAAGACCCTGACCACCATGCTGGAAAGCCAGGATATTGAGCTTGTCATGGCTGACGAGGTCTGCAGGATCAAGCCTGAATTTGACGCTGCCGCCAAGAAGTTCAATGACGCTGATGTTGTGGCTGTCATCACCCAGCATTTGGCCTATTCCCCCTCTCTGGAGTCCATTGACGCTCTGCTGAGCCTGAAGGCTCCCATCATCGTCTTTGACACCACTCTGGACTATGAGCTGGTTTCCGCCATGCAGTATGCTGAGCGTACCGGCCCCAACCATGGCATCCACGGTGTTCAGGATATGTGCAATCTGCTTTTGCAGAACGGCAAGCCCTATTTTATCTGCGCAGGTCATGCCCTTCACAGCGATGTGGTCGCAAAGGTTGCCGGAATGTGCCGCGCAGCTGCTGCAGCGCGGAGCTTCTCCCGCCAGAAAATCGGTTCTGTGGGCGGCTCCTTCACCGGCATGGGTGACTTCCTGATTTCCGATGAGCGCTATAAGAACGACATCGGCGCAGAAGTGCAGTACATGACCCCAGATGTGGTGAAAAAGTATCTGGCTCAGGTCACGGAAGAGGATATAGATAAGGAAATCGCTTACGATTATGCCAATTATAATATTCGCTCCAATTGGCCCGAGGTCTACCGCGAAGCAACCCGCTCCGGTCTGGCCATCCGCAAATGGATGGAAGCCGAGAAGATGACCTCTGCAACCGTCAACTTCCTTACCCTGGATATCTGCGGTCTGCCCAAGATGCCCTTTGTGGAATGCTGCAAGATCATGGGCAGAGGTCAGGGCTATGCCGGCGAAGGCGACGTTCTGACGGCAGGTCTGGTTGGCGCTCTCATGAGTGTCTATCCCAATACCACCTTCACGGAAATGTTCAGCCCCGATTGGAAGGAAGATGTCATCCTCCTCAGCCACATGGGCGAAAGCAACCCCAATCTTGCCCAGTGGAAGCCCTATGCAGATGACCGCCCCTTCACCTATAACTCCTGCGGCGACACCATTGCCATGCATAACTGCTTCCGTCCCGGCAAGGTCGTTTATGTGAACCTTGCCCCCATGAAGGATCACTTCCATCTGATCTGCTTCAATGCTGAGCTTCTCGGCATCGGTCTGGAGCAGGGCGCCTATACCCGGGAGACTCAGGGTTGGCTGAAGCCCAATATGCCCGTGGACAAATTCCTGACCAAGTATTCCGAGGTCGGCGGCACCCATCACAGCGCCATGGTTTATGACGCTGATATCAATGAAATCAAGGCCTTCGGCAAAATGATGGGCTTTGAGGTCATTGAGCTCAAGTAAAAAACTTTTCTTTCGGCTCTTCCCGTTTTCTCGGGAAGAGCTTTTTTTGCCGAAAACTGCGTTTTCATTCTTTTCTTGCCGAAAAAAGTGTGGTATAATATCTTGAATTATTATCCGCTCGCAATGGAAGGACTACAAAATATGGGACTGATTTCTAAACTGTTCGGAACCCGCTCGGAACGGGAAGTGAAACAACTACAGCCGATCCTCAACTCCGTGCTGGCTCTGGAAGAAGAATATAAAAAGAAAACCGATGAGGAGCTTCTTTCCAAAACCGCAGAGCTGAAGGAGCGCTATCAAAATGGCGAAAGCTTGGATGATCTCCTCCCCGAAGCCTTTGCCAACATTCGGGAAGCTGCGGACCGGGTCCTGGGTCTCAGACCCTATCCCGTTCAGATCATCGGCGGCATTGTGCTCCATCAGGGCCGCATTGCCGAGATGAAGACCGGCGAAGGCAAGACCCTGGTTGCCATTCTCCCTGCCTATCTGAACGCGCTCTCCGGAGAAGGCGTTCATATCGTCACTGTCAACGACTATCTTGCCAAGCGTGACTCCGAATGGATGGGCAAGGTTTACCGTTTCCTGGGCATGAAGGTGGGCCTGATCGTTCACGACATGACCTCCGCACAGCGCCGGGAAGCCTATCGCGCAGACATCACCTACTGCACAAACAACGAATTGGGCTTTGATTACCTTCGGGACAACATGGCCATCTATGAATCCGAGCTGGTGCAGCGGGAACATAACTTCGTCATCGTGGACGAAGTGGACTCCATCCTGATCGATGAAGCCCGGACGCCTCTTATTATTTCCGGCAAAGGCGAAGCTTCCACTAAACTCTATGAAATGGCAGACCTGCTGGTCTCCGGCATGCGGAAGCAGGTTTTTGCCGATGTGGATGAGAAGGAAGAGCAGGACGACTACGACTGCGACTATATCGTCAACGAAAAGGACAGAGCCTGCACACTGACTGCTTCCGGCATTGCCAAGGCCGAAAAATACTTTGGCCTGGAAAACCTCTCTGACCCCGAAAATGCTACCATAGCCCACCACATCAATCAGGCCATGAAGGCTCGGGGCATCATGAAAAAGGATATTGACTACGTCATCAAGGATGGGGAAATCATCATTGTTGACGAGTTTACAGGCCGTCTGATGTATGGGCGCCGCTACAGCGAAGGCCTTCATCAGGCCATTGAGGCTAAGGAAGGGGTCACGGTCGCCAATGAGTCCAAGACTCTGGCCACCATCACCTTCCAGAACTTCTTCCGCCTCTATAAGAAGCTTTCCGGCATGACCGGCACTGCTCTGACGGAAGAGCCGGAATTCAATGCCATCTATAAGCTGGATGTGGTGGAGATCCCCACCAACAAGCCTGTGGTCCGTGCGGATGACCCCGATGTGGTCTATAAAACCGAGGCAGCCAAATTCCGGGCTGTCATTGCCCAGATCAAGGACTGCTACCAGAGAGGCCAGCCTGTCCTGGTCGGTACCATTTCCATTGAAAAATCCGAGCTTCTCTCCAAGCTTCTCAAACGGGAAGGGGTTCCCCATAATGTTCTGAATGCCAAGCATCACGAAAAAGAAGCAGAAATCGTGGCCCAGGCAGGACGGATGGGCGCCGTTACCATCGCCACCAACATGGCAGGCCGCGGCACGGATATTGTCCTGGGCGGCAACGCTGAGCATATGGCTCTTGCGGATCTGCGAAAGGCCGGAGTAGAGGATAAGCTTTTGGCAGAGGCCAACTCCTATGCAGAAACCGAGGACCCCGCTGTTTTAGAGGTTCGGGAACAGTTCCGCGCAGCCTATGCGGAACATAAAAAAGAGACCTCTCAGGAAGCAGAGCAGGTGCGCGCTGCCGGCGGTCTTTTCATCATCGGAACCGAGCGGCATGAGAGCCGCCGTATTGACAATCAGCTTCGCGGCCGAAGCGGCCGTCAGGGTGATCCCGGCGAGACCCGTTTCTACCTCTCCATGGAGGACGATGTCATGCGTCTCTTCGGAGGAGAACGTATCATGTCCATGATGGACACTCTGAAGCTGGATGAGGACACACCCATTGACGCCAGGATCCTTTCCGGCGCAATCGAGAATGCCCAGAAAACCGTGGAAAGCCGGAACTTCCAGACCAGAAAGAGCGTTCTGGAATACGACGATGTCATGAACACCCAGCGTACCGTTATTTACGAACAGCGCCGCCAGGTGCTCTCCGGCTGTGACATGCGGGATTCTCTCCAAAGCATGATGAAATCCGTCATTTCCGCAGCTGTGGATGCCGCCTACGGTGAGCAGTCTGCGCTGGATGAAGAGCAGACCCGGGAGCTTCTGCAGGGCCTCTCCTCTGTCTTCCCCAAGAGCGCTCTGGAAGGCGATTCCTCCTCTCTGGATAAAGCCGGCATGTGTGCCCGCATTCTTGAAAAAGCCAATGATATCTACCGGAACATTGAACAGTTTAATGACCTGACTGCCGGACATCCCGTTCAGCGTGAACTGGAACGCGTCATCACCCTGCGGGTGGTGGATGAATACTGGATGGACCAGATCGACTCCATGGCTGACCTGAAGCAAGGCATCTATCTCCGCTCCTATGGGCAAAATGACCCCGTCATCGCCTATAAAAAAGAGGGCTACGAGATGTTTGAGAATATGATTTCCATCATTCGGGAAGAAACCGTCCGGCGCCTCTTTGCCGCCCGGGTGAAGCCCAAAGAGGAAGTCATCCGCAAGAAGGTTGCCAGCGAAATTCGCGAAGGCGGTGTTTCCTCCGACAAGAGCGTCCGGAAGCAGCCCGTCCGTAAAGTTATCAAAATTGGGCCCAACGACCCCTGCCCCTGCGGCAGCGGAAAGAAATACAAAAAGTGCTGCCGGGATAAGGATCTGGCCGCAGCAGCCGGGAAAGGCGAAAATCCTTCCTGATTCCCTTTTGAGGTAGAAAATGAAACGATTTCTTTCTCTCATTTTAATAGTGACCCTTCTCCTCAGCATCCTGGCAGGCTGCAGTGTGGAACCTATCCCGGAAGAGGAAAAGGAGGTTACCGCGAGTCCGGCGCCGGAGGCAGCCGAAGAGGAAGCGCCTGCGGAAGAAAGCGCCCCGGTAGACTTCGGCCTTGCCTGGGAACCGGACGGAGGTCTGAACCCCTTTCAATCCGACTGCGTGACCAACCTCCCCATCCAGTCTCTTCTCTATGAGGAGCTCTTTGTGGTCAACCAAAACTTTGAGGCCGAACCTGTACTCTGCAAGAGCTACAAGGTTTCTGAGGACAAGACCACCTGGGTCTTTGAAATTCGGGATGATGTCTATTTCTCCGACGGAAGCAAGCTGACGGCAGAAGATGTGGTAGCCTCCTGGGAAGCCGCCGCTTCCAGCCAGTTCTATATCCTTCGCTTCCGCACGGTCGCCTGGTATGCCGCCACGGGAGAATATGAGATCACCCTGGTCTGCAATACCCCGTCGGAAAACATCTGTACTGTTCTGGATCTGCCTGTCTGCAAAAAGGGCACCATGAAAAAGGATGTTCCCATCGGCTCCGGCCCCTACTACCTCTTTGCAAGAGGCAGCATGCTCTATCGGAACAGCAAATGGTGGGGCGGCACTCCCACTGTTGACGTGCCGAGAATTGCCCTGATCCAGCTGGACTCTGCGGATGATGTCCGTTATGAGTTTGAATTCGGCGATGCGGATGTGGTCTATACCGACCCTTATATGTACCATGTGGCGGAATTCCACGGGGACAATGAACCCTACGGTCTGACCACAACCGTCATGCAGTATATCGGCTTCAACTTGGACAGCCTCTACTGCTCCACTCCTGCCTTCCGCAGCGCCATCACCTACGGAGTTGACCGGGAAACGATCATCAAGGATATTTACGGCGGCTACGGCGAAGCTGCAAGCATTCCCTGCAGTTCTCACTGTTCCTGGTATGACGGCGCTTTGGCTTCCAGCTATGCCTACAACACAGACGCGCTGCACAATGCCTACCGCGCCTCCGGCATCTCTGCAGACCCCTCCAACCCCATGAAGCTGATCGTCAGCGATGAGAACCCCCGGCGGATCCTCGCCGCCCAAGCCATCGCCGACTCTCTGACCAGGGCAGGCATCTTCACCAGCGTGACAAAAATGGACTACGAGACCTTCCTCTATGCCCTTGTCACAGGTGATTATGATATCTATTTGACAGAGGTTCGCCTCCCCAACACCTTTGACCTCAGCTGTTTCTTCAACGGCTCCTATTACATCAATATCGACGGCTATTCCTCCGAGCTCTGCAGGACCCAGTGCAACGCTGCCATGGAGAATTCCGAAAACTTCTATAATCTCTATCAGACCATTATGAGCCAGGGCCTTTTGGTCCCCATCATGTTCAAGACCACTGTGCTCTATACCACCCGCGGCACCATGAAAAGGCAGAACCCCAGTATCTCCAATCTGCTTCAGCCCGGCGGCACGGCCAGCATGGAAGAGATCTATGCCGGTGAGCCGGAAATTGTATACTAAGAAAAAAGGAAGGTCGGCCTATGACGGACCTATCTCATCTCCGCAATTTTTCCATCATTGCCCATATTGACCACGGAAAATCCACCCTGGCAGACCGTCTGCTGGAGGAATGCAACACCGTAGAGCTCCGGGAAATGGAGGACCAGATTCTGGACTCCATGGAATTGGAACGGGAGAGGGGCATTACCATCAAGGCAAGAGCAGTCAAGCTGGACTATACTGCAGATGATGGGGAAAGCTATACCCTGAACCTCATTGACACTCCGGGACATGTGGACTTCAACTATGAAGTTTCCCGCAGCCTGACCGCCTGTGAGGGCGCCATTCTTGTGGTGGATGCCTCCCAAGGCATTGAAGCTCAGACTCTGGCCAACACCTATCTTGCTGTGGACGCAGGCCTGGAAGTCCTTCCTGTCGTCAACAAAATTGACCTTCCCGCAGCCCGGCCTCTGGAGGTCAAGAAGGAAATCGAGGATGTCATCGGCATCCCTGCCCTGGATGCCCCCCAGATCTCCGCACAAAACGGCATCAATATCCACTCCGTTCTGGAGATGATCGTCCGGGATGTTCCCCCACCGAAGGGCGACCGGGAAGCCCCCCTGCAGGCCCTGATTTTTGACAGCCAGTATGATTCCTATCGTGGCGTCATCGTCTACCTTCGGGTCATGAACGGCACACTTCGGCCGGGCATGGACATCCGGATGATGGGAACCGGCGCTGTCTATCATGTGGTGGAATGCGGCGTTCTGGAGCCCAAGTCTATGGTTCCCACGGAAACACTCTCTGCCGGTGAAGTCGGCTACCTAACTGCCTCCATCAAGACCGTTTCCGACACGCGGGTGGGTGACACGATCACCTCTCTTGAAAATCCCACGGCGGAGGCGCTTCCCGGCTACAAGACTGTGCAGCCCATGGTCTTCTCCGGCATCTACCCTGCCGATGGCTCCAAATACGGAGATCTGCGGGACGCTCTTGAAAAGCTGAAGCTGAATGACGCCTCCATGTCCTTCACCCAGGAAAACTCCATTGCTCTGGGTTTTGGCTTCCGCTGCGGTTTCCTTGGTCTTCTCCACATGGAAATCATCATGGAGCGCCTGGAACGGGAGTACAATCTGGACCTGATCACCACCGCTCCCAATGTCGTCTATAAGGTCTTCAAGACTGACGGCACAGAGTTGGAGGTCTACACGCCTCTGAATTACCCGGATCCTGCGGAGATCGAACACGCGGAAGAACCCTTTGTCCGGGCCAATATCATCGCTCCCCCGGAATATGTGGGAGCCATTATGGACCTCTGCCAGCAGCGCAGGGGTGAATACCTGGATATGACCTATCTGGATCAGAGTCGGGTGGAGCTCCACTACGACATGCCCCTGAATGAAATCATTTACGATTTCTTTGACGCTCTGAAGAGCAGGACCAGAGGCTATGGTTCCCTGGACTATGAGATCACAGGATATCGCCCCTCCAAGCTGGTAAAGCTGGATATCCTTCTCAACGGAGAAGTCATTGACGCCCTGAGTTTTATTCTATTTTCGGACAATGCCTATCCCCGTGCCCGGAAAATCTGCGAAAAGCTCAAGGATAATATCCCCCGCCAGATGTTTGAAATTCCCGTTCAGGCTGCTATCGGCGGCAAGATCATCGCCCGTGAGACCATCAAGGCCATGCGGAAAGACGTGCTGGCCAAGTGCTACGGCGGCGATATTACCCGGAAAAAGAAGCTTCTGGAGAAGCAAAAAGAAGGCAAAAAGCGCATGCGGACCTTTGGTACGGTTTCTGTTCCTTCAGAAGCCTTTATGTCCGTGCTGAAATTAGACAGCGAATAAGGAAATCGGCTATGGATCACTACAAGCCCTTGGGGATATATGTGCATATCCCCTTCTGCAAAAGTAAATGCCAATACTGCGATTTTTACTCTCTGGGCGGCCCCAAGGAGAAGCAGCTGACGCAGGATTATACTGCGGCTTTAATCCGCCATATTGAGGAGACCTCCATCCATGCCACAAGCTATGAGGTGGATACCGTCTATTTTGGCGGCGGTACCCCCAGCTATTTCGGAGATGACGAACTCCGCCGGATCCTCGCAGAGCTGGACAAGCGCTTTGTGGTTCGCCGGGATGCGGAAATCACCCTGGAGGCCAACCCGGACAGCATCAAGGAAAGCGCCCTGGAGCGTCTTCGTCGGGCGGGTTTCAACCGGATCTCCATCGGCATCCAGACCAACAACGATGAGCAGCTGAAGGCCATTGGCAGACCTCACACCTTCCAGAATGCCAAGGATGCGGTTCAGGCAGCCCGTTCTGCCGGCTTTGAAAACCTCTCCGTGGACCTGATCTACGGCCTTCCCGGCCAAACCAGGGATCAATGGGCCATCGCCCTTCAGGAGATCATCAAGCTGAATCCGGAACATATCTCCTGCTACGGACTTCGGGTAGAGAAGGGCACTCCCCTTTATGAATACAGGGATTGCGCCAATCTCCCGGATGACGACGCCCAGGCGGACATGTACCTTTACACCTGCGAAACTCTGGCAAACTTCGGCTGGAACCAATATGAAATTTCCAATTTTGCAAAGCCCGGCTTTGTTTCCCGCCACAATATGAAATATTGGACCGGCGGCGAATATCTTGGCTTCGGTCCCTCCGCTGCTTCCGATTTCGGCGGCAAGCGCTACACCTATCAGCGCTCTCTGCGGAGCTATATTGACGGAATTTTAGGCGGCTCTTCTCTCCTATCCGAATGTGAACGGATCCCCTTGCGGGAACGGGCGGGTGAATATCTCATGCTTCGCCTCCGGACTGCCCTGGGCGTGGAGGCAGAGGAATACCACCGGCTCTTCCGCATGGACTTTGAACCTCTGGAGAACTTTTTCCGAAAACTGGAAGCCCATCATTATGCCGTCAAGGATGGCAAACGCTGGCGTCTGACTCCCGAAGGCTTTCTGATCTCCAACCAGATCATCATCACCCTTCAGGAAGCCCAGCGCGACAGTCTGGGCTCCTGGATCGACCTCAGCGAGCTTTGAGAAGCTTTCCCAAAAATGCAAGTCCCGATCCTTTTGGGCCAAAAAAAAGCAGCAATGAAGAAATCATTGCTGCTTTTTGCTGCTCTTAATTCGAATCAGCAGAAGAAAAAGGGCTGTGCCCAGAGCTGCACCGGCGCTGTCGATAAGCACATCCCGGACCTGGGGGCCCCGACTGTCCGAAAATATCTGATGGATTTCATCTGTGGCAGCATAGAAGGAGGCAAAGCCCCAAGCGAAAAGGATGAGCCTGCCGGGAAGCTCCCGGAGTTTTTCCCGAGCCTCCCAAAGATGAAGGCAGGCAAAAAAGCCCAGGGCCCCGAACTCCGAAAAGTGGGCCAGCTTCCGAATCAAAAAGGACGCTGCGGACCAGATTTCTTCCTGCCGTGCCCTTGAAAGCGCATCAAAATCCCGGAAAAGGAGGTGAATAAAAAAGTCTGTCAGACGCCCGCTGGTATTGGAGGACTTGAGTCCGCTTTGCGCTGAAAAGAAGAAGATCAGGACCATGACGGCCAAAAGCGGGAGGGCCGAGAGCCAGGCGCTTTGTCTTTTCATAACTCTCCGTGCTCCATGAAGGAATAGCTATCCCCGCCCGCAATAATGATATGATCTGCCAGGGTCACATTCAGATTCCGCAGAGCCTCCCCTGCAAGCTTGGTGGTCTGCAGGTCCTCCCGGGAGGGCTGGGCTTTTCCGGAAACATGGTTGTGGCTCAGGACCGTCAGAACCGCCCTATCCTGCATGGCCAGCTCCACGATATGGCGCACGCTGATATTCACGGTATTGAGTTCACCGTTTGCTAAAATATGGCAGCGAATGGGGTGACATTTGGCATCCATGCAGAGGAGATAGGCCCTCTCCTCCGTGCTGACATCGTAGCGCGGCCGAAGATAGGCCGTGACCTTCTCCACAGTATCCAAGACCTTCATCTGTTTTTCCGCAATCTGTACCTTCCGGTACTGCGCTGCGTCGGGGATGATATGCAATAGGGCAGCCGTCACTTCGCTGACTCCATCTACTTTCATCAGATCCGACGGCTGGGCGCTCAAAACTCCCGCAAAATCCCCAAAGAGGTCCAAAAGGGCATGCGCGATGGGATTCGTGTCTCTTCGCGAAATGCTGAAGGTCAAAATCAGCTCCAGCTTCTGAACATCGCTCATAGACTCAAAGCCCCCGTCAAAATAGAGCTGGCGCAGACGTTCCCTGTGACCGTCGTGTATTCCCATCTTTCTCACCTCTTACACTCTCTGCAGAGCTTTTAACCCTTCAGGATCTTTTTCAGATATTGGCCCGTGTAGCTTTCGGGACAGGCCGCAATTTTCTCCGGCGTTCCCTCAGCAAGGAGGAAGCCTCCTCCATCCCCGCCTTCGGGACCCAGATCGATCAGATAGTCCGCTGTCTTGATGACATCCAGATTGTGCTCAATGACAAGCACCGTATTTCCCCCATCCACCAATTCCTGCAGGACATCAATGAGCTTATGCACATCCGCCATGTGGAGGCCCGTGGTCGGTTCATCCAGAATATAAATGGTGGAGCCTGTGGACCTTCTGGAAAGCTCCGTGGCCAGCTTCACCCGCTGGGCTTCGCCGCCGGAAAGGGTGGTGGCAGACTGGCCCAGCTTCACATAGCCCAGGCCGACCCGAACCATGGCGTCGATCCTGTCCCGAATCTTGGGCAGGTGCTCAAAGAAGAGGAGGGCTTCATCGGCCGTCATATCCAGAACTTCATAGATATTCTTGCCCTTGTAGGTGACTTCCAGAGTCTCCCGGTTATAGCGCTGCCCATGGCAGACATCGCAGGGGACATAAACATCCGGAAGGAAATTCATCTCGATTTTCACCAGGCCGTCTCCGCAGCAGGCCTCACAGCGTCCCCCCTTCACATTAAAGGAGAAACGCCCCGGGCCGTAGCCTCTGGCCTTGGCATCCGCCGTGGCAGCAAAGAGATCCCGAATATCGTTGAAGAGGCCCGTATAGGTGGCGGGATTGGAACGGGGAGATTTCCCGATGGGACTCTGATCAATGCCGATGACCTTGTCCAGATAGGAAATACCGTCAAAGCCCGCGCATGCCCCATGGCGGATTCTGGCCCGATTCAGGGCTGCCGCCAGTTTTTTATAGATGATCTCGTTGACCAGGCTGGATTTCCCCGAGCCGGAAACTCCGGTCACTACGGTAAAGGTCCCCAGGGGAACAGAGACATCCAGATTTTTCAGGTTGTTTTCCGAAGCGCCGAAAACCTTCAGAAAGTGGCCGTTTCCCGGCCGACGCTTCTGCGGAACGGGGATCTTCTTCACGCCGGAGAGATACTGGCCCGTAATGGATTCGGGGCAGTTCATCAGGTCCTCCACAGAACCCTGGGCCACCAAATGCCCTCCGGCCACACCTGCCCCCGGCCCGATATCGATCACATGGTCTGCCGCCCGGATGGTATCCTCGTCATGCTCCACTACGATCAGGGTATTTCCCAGATCCCGGAGCTCCTTCAAGGTTTTTAAGAGTTTATCGTTGTCCCGCTGGTGGAGACCTATGGAGGGCTCATCCAGAATATAGAGGACCCCCATAAGACTGGAGCCGATTTGGGTAGCCAGGCGAATCCTCTGGCTCTCCCCTCCGGAAAGGGTGGCCGCACTGCGGGCAAGGGTCAAATAGCTCAGGCCCACGCTCTGAAGGAATCCAAGACGGCTGCGAATCTCCTTCAAAACCTCCGCCGCGATCACGGCTTTTGCCCCGGAAAGATCCAGATTTTCCAGGAAATTCAGGCCCTCCTTCACAGAAAGGCGGCAGAATTGCGGCAGAGAGAGACCGCCCAGGGTCACTGCCCGGGAAATCTCGGAGAGGCGGTCCCCATGGCAGGCAAGACAGGGCCTTGTGGACATGCAGTCCTCCAGGTCCTTCCGCACCAAATCGGACTGAGTTTCTTTAAAGCGGCGCTCCAAATTGTTGAGGATGCCCTCAAAAGACTGATAGAGCACCCCCCTGCCGTTGCCCCGCTCATAGCTGAGCTCCAGCTTTTCTTCTCCCGTGCCGAAGAGGATCAAATTCCTTGCCTCATCGGAAAGGGAATCCCAGGGCTCCTTCAGCGAGAAATGATATTTCTTGCTCATGGCCTCGAAATACATGCGGGCAATGGAGTCATCCCGCAGATTGCCCCAGCCGGAAAGCTGAATGGCCCCATCCAAAAGGGAAAGGCTTCTATCCGGAATGACCAATTCCGGGTCGGCCTTGAGCTGCGTTCCCAGGCCGCCGCAGGTCGGGCAGGCCCCATAGGGGTTGTTAAAGGAGAACATCCGGGGAGTGAGCTCCGGAAGAGAAATGCCGCATTCCTCGCAGGCATAGTTCTGGGAGAAGGTCAGCTCTTCCCCGCTCTCCACCAGATTCACGAGGATCACCCCGCCCCCCATGTTGGAAGCAGTCTCCACGGAATCCGAAAGGCGGCGGTTCATTCCTTCCCGAATGATCAGGCGGTCCACCACCACCTCAATATTGTGCTTTTTGTTTCGGTCCAGTTCCACACTTTCCGTTAAATCATAGAGATTTCCGTCCACCCTGGCTCGGGCAAAGCCCCGCTTGCGGGCGTCCTCCAGGACCTTGCTGTGTTCGCCCTTCTTTCCTCGGATCACAGGAGCAAGGATCTGAAATTTGCTTCCTTCCGGCAGCTCCAGAATCCTATCCACGATCTGGTCCACGCTCTGGCGGCTGATTTCCCTTCCGCACTTGGGGCAATGAGGCGTACCCACCCGGGCCCAAAGGAGGCGCAGGTAGTCATAGATCTCCGTCACGGTTCCCACCGTGGAACGGGGATTCCGGGAGGTAGTCTTCTGGTCAATGGAAATTGCGGGAGAGAGGCCTTCTATGGCGTCCACCTCCGGCTTGTCCATTTGCCCCAGAAATTGCCTGGCATAGGAAGAAAGGGACTCCACATAGCGGCGCTGACCCTCAGCGTAAATGGTATCAAAGGCAAGGCTGGACTTTCCGGAGCCGGAAAGCCCGGTCATCACCACCAGTTTATCCCGTGGGATCTTCACATCAATGTTTTTTAAATTGTTAACGCGGGCGCCCCGCACAAAAATATCTTCACGCATGAAATGGCTTCCTTATTTTTGGGATTCTTTTATTGTAGCACAAAAGAATCCCTGCAACAACCGAAAAAAATGACTGACAGCCGAAGCTGTCAGCCGGGAGTACTATTTCCGTTTAGGCTTGTTTATTTTGGAAGAGAAGAGCAGCAGCAATACAATCAAAAGGCCGAAACCGCAGAAGCCAATGACCAGGCCGCCTCTTAATGCAAAGGAACCGGAGGGACTGTGCTGGCTGAAGACCTCCAGATTCTCAGGAGCAACGGCGGGCTTGGCGGCAGGCTCCGAAACAGGCGCGATCTCCACGGCAGGAGCAGCTTCCGCGCTTTCTCCTTCGGCAAGGCCGCAGATGCTGCAGACGCCGTCCACATAATGATGACCCAGATTCCCGACCTTCGCCGTGGTCTGGGCGCCGCAGTTCCGGCAGGTATAGGTGATGATGCCGATCGTATCGCAAGTGGGCTCCAGGGTAATCACACCGTTGTCAAAATCATGCTCGGTGCAGACTGCAAAAGCAGCGGAGGAAAGGGCCAATAGCAGACAAAGCGACAGCAGGAAAAGCAATAAATTCTTTGAAATCCGCTTCATTTTGCAGCCCCCTCTCTTCTGAAATCCCGCAACATCTTGTGCAGCGCACAGAACTTTAAACTAAATATAGTGTATCAGCGGAGACAAAACTTGTCAAGGGGAAATCCGGGGAAAAAGGAACTTTTTTTCTTGAATTCCTCCTTTTTCCGTGGTAAACTAGGCCCAAACAATTAAGAAAGTGAGAATGCCATGATTTGTGATTATTGCGGTGCCAATCTCGCGGAGGAAAGCACCGTCTGTCCCTATTGCGGACATGAAATCTCCTCCGGGAAAGCCGCCCCGGAAACTGAAAAAGAGGCCGCAGATTTTGCGGCAGAAACTTCTGCCGAAGATCCCGCTTTGACGGAATTTCCCGCAGAAGCCGTGCCCTCCGAAGAAGCTCCGGAGACTCTGCCGGAGGGAGAAATCCCCGAAGGCGAAAAGCCGGAAGCCCCGAAAAAGGAACACAAAGGCCTGCTTTTGGGCCTGGTCATCGGTTTGAGCATTGTTTGCGCCCTTCTGATCGGTCTGATCGTTTTCCGCCTTGTCACTCAGAAGAAAGCAGAAAATGCCCAGGGCTCCGGAGCTGCCCAGGATGAGGTCCATTTTGCGGAAACCTCCTATCAGCAGGCAGATCTGAGCTACTTTACCGACAAAGTTTTGGACGCCCCCGTTGCAAGCTGCGGAAACACCACCCTGACCAACCGGCAGTTTGCCATTTACTATTGGAACACCTATTATGATATTCTGAACCAGTACGGAAGCCAGATCTATTCTCTCCTGGACCCCTTTGCCCGCCTGGACAGCCAGTTCCTGGATGAAAATCTCAGCTTTGACCAATATCTGGCTGACAATGCCCTGGAAAACTTCGGTGTCTATGCCCGCTTCTATGAAAAGCTGACGGAAGAGAACTACAGCCTCAGCGAATCCGCCAAAGGAATTCTCTCCGACCTGGAAGCTCAGCTGAAAACAGAGGCCATTAACGCCGGATTTGCCTCGGTGGATGACTATATCCATGCCTCCTTCGGTCCCTACTGCAGCATGCAGGACTATATGGACTATATGACCGTCTATATCACCGTTTCGGCCTATATCAACGATTCTTTCTCCGCAAAGACCTTCTCCGACAAGGAGCTCAGCGACTACTATGACACCCACAGCGCTGACTTTGCGGGTTTGCAGAAGCTGGACAAGCCTAATGTAAACATCCGCCATATCCTGATCAAGACCCCCGAAATCGAACTTTCTGAGGGAGACGAGGGTTATGAAGCAGCTCTGGAGGCTGCCAAGGCCGAAGCGGAGTCCAAAGCCCGGGAGATCTACCAGGAATGGCAGGCCGGCGCAAAGACGGAAGAGAGCTTTGCCGAATTGGCAAAAACTTATTCTGACGACCCCGGCTCCGTGAATGAAGGCGGCCTCTATTCCGATGTCTATCCCGGCCGCATGGTGCAGCCCTTCAACGACTGGTGCTTTGCAGACGGCCGCAAGGTCGGTGACAACGGCATCGTGGAAACTTCCTACGGCTATCATGTGATGTTCTTCTCCGGAGAAACGGAAAATGTCTATTGGAAGATGGTCGTAAATGCCTATATGCAGAAAAATGCCTACGCCGAAACCGCTGCTGCTCTTGAGGCGGAAAAGCCCATCCAGCCCCAGCTGGAAAATGCTGCGGTTTACCCTGTCAACGTGAGAATCGGAGGATAGAATGCTCCCGAAATTGCTCTTTCTGATCAACCCAAAGGCAGGCCACTCCGCCATTCGCAAGGACCTTCCGGAGGTCCTCGGGGCCTTCTCCCGGGAATATGACCTGAGCGTCTTCGTGACCTCCGGTCCGGGAGAGATCACCAAAAAAATAGCAGAGGATGGCTCTCTCTATGACCGCATTGTGGTCTCCGGCGGAGACGGCTCCCTGAATGAGGCTGTGTGCGGCCTTATGCAGCTCAGCCAGCGGCCCATCCTGGGCTATTTGCCCGCCGGTACCACCAACGATGTGGCCTCCTCCCTCCGCCTCTCTCTGAAGCCTCAGGAGGCTGTGGAGACGGTCCTGACAGGAGAGCCTTTTGCCATGGATCTGGGCAGCTTTAATGGCCGCCCCTTCAGCTATGTGGCTGCCTTCGGCGCCTTTACTTCCGTCTCCTATGCCACCCCTCAGAGGCTGAAACAGGCTCTCGGCAAGCTTGCCTATTTCCTGAAGGGCGTGGATTCCCTCAGTGAGATCAAGCCCGTTCATGCAGAAATCTCCTCCGAGGAAGTCCATGAGGAGGGGGATTTCATCGTGGGGCTGGTCTGCAGCACCACATCCGTGGCAGGATTCCGCGGGAATGATCTGAGCAGGCTGGGCATTTCCCTTTCCGACGGTCTTTCCGAAGCTCTCTTCATTCGCTATCCCAAGGATCTTCCCGATCTGGCCTCCCTTTTGACCGAGCTGGCAAGGCTGGACTTCTCCGATGAAAAGCACTTCCTGGCCTTCCACACCGCAGAAGTTCAGGTGAACTTTGCAGAAGATACGCCCTGGACTGTAGATGGAGAGGACGGAGGGAGCCAGCGCTCCGCTGTGATCCGAAATCTCCCGCAGGCTATTCAAATCACCGTCCCCAAAAGCAAATAAAGCCAAAAAAGGAAACGCCCGCTGCAGAGTGTTCTGAAGAATACTCCACAGCGGCGCTTCCTTTTTCTTTTAATATTATCGCTCCGTTATTTCTTGCGGATGAAATAGCCAATGAGATAGCAGACAGCAGCCACAGCCATGCCGTTGATGGAGGCAATGCCGACCTTGACCAGGTTGGCAACCACAGCGCCGAGAACAACGCCTGCCACGGAGAACCAGTTGACGGTCTCTTTTGTCTCGATCTCCGCATAGTTCTTTTTATTCAGCAGATAGTCAAGGATCAGAATAATGCCGACAGGGGGCAGGGTGCAGTTGAGCACATTCAGCCAGTTGCAGAAGTTGTTGTAGAGCCAGACGGCAGCCACGGTGCCGATGACGCCGGAGACAAGAACCATGGGCTTTTTCTTCTGCTTGAAGATGTTGGCAAGACCCAGGCCGCCGGTGTAGAGGGCGTTATCGTTGGTGGTCCAGATGTTGAGGCCCAGAACAATAACTGCCATATAGAACAGGCCCAGGTTGATCATAACATCAAAGATATCGTTGCCGCCCACATAAACTGCGGAGATGCCGCCGAAGAGGAACATGAGAGAGTTGCCGAGGAAGAAGGCGATCACCGTGGTGATCAGACCGGACCTGCCGCTCTTGGCAAAACGGGTAAAGTTGGGAGTCGCCGTACCGCCGGAGACGAAGGAACCGATGACCAGTCCTGCGCCGCCGATCACGCTGACAGTGCCGCTGGATTTTGCAAACTGATTGACCAGGGTATCATCGCCCCGCATGACTGCGAGGATCATTGCCACAGTGCCGAGAACCGCAACCAAAGGAACAGCCACATAGCTGACGATGGTCAGGGACTTAATGCCGAAGTAGGCAGAGCAGGTCATGCAAACGCCGGCGATAACGACCAGGATCCACATAACGGTATTGCTGTCACCGAAGAGTTCCTTGGCGACGGGGATAGCGAACATGGCCAGGCCCACGCCAAACCAGCCGATCTGCGTAAAGGCGATCATGGCCGAAGGAAGCCAGGATCCCTTGAAGCCGAAGGCTTTTCTGGAAAGGAGGTCCAGGCTCATGCCGGACTCTGCGCCCACATAGCCCAGAAGGCCGGTGTACACGCCCAGGATGATGCCGCCCAGGATGATGGACTGAATAAAGCCCGCCAGATTCAGTCCGTCAGCCAGTTCCTTGCCGACCCACATGCTTGCAGAGAAGAATGTGAAGCCCAGCATGATCATAAACATGGTCAGGAACCCTCTGCGTTCCGACTGGGGTACCTTCGCTTCCGCGAAATCGATGTCTTTCTTGTTCTCTTTCATGTTTTCTCCTTTTCTATATCATGTACTTTTTCAGGGTTTCCGTAAACTCATCTATCCGCTGCTGAGCGATCTGCTTCAGCGTGATATTCTCAATACTCCTGATATAGCCCCGCTCCTGCTCATAGAGCCATCTGTTTTCCTGGTCATCCAGCTTTTGATAGTGATTCTCGGCCACCCATTCCTCATAGGAAATGTTCAGCCTGTGACCCAGCTTTTCCTCCAGAAGGGCAGTCTTGTCAATCCCGTCCGCACGCTCGAGGATCCCCTCCCAGAATTCCAGCACCTCAGCGATATGCTCGCTGATCTCATAACGCCTTGCGCCGCCGTCATAAATCGTGCACTTTTCAAAGAGTGCATTCTGCAGGGAGAGCGTCTGCCGCCGGAAAGCAGGAGAGACGATGCCGCCCCGCCAGATAAAGTCGATATTGGCCCGGTTGATGCCGGAAACGCCCTTATCGCCCTCTTCATAGCAGGTGAAAATGCCTTCGTAATAGACGGTGATGAAGCCTTCAAATTCCGGCCAGGTCCGGCGGATCTCCTCCGTGAGCTTCTCCAGAAGGCGGATCCCCTTATCTCCGCCGATGGTGAAGAAGAGGATATTGCGCAGACGGGCGCCTTTTTCAATATAATAGTCGATGACATATTTCAGGCAGTTGACCAGGGTCTCCCCGGAGGCAATGATATCGCCGATCATCAGGGTGCTGTCCGGAACCACAGCCAGCTTGAAATACTTGATGGCCAGGCCTGTCATATCCCCGTTATCAAAGACGCGCTCGCTGGACATAAAGGAGATGTCATGCACCCGGATATGCTCCCGATAGCAGCTCTCCTCCAAAGGATAGTTCAGGGCGCCCCGAAGGATGGAAAGGATGTTGGCCTTGCTGATCTTATTCTGCTTCTTCAGATGATAGAGCATCTGAGAGGTGGCATTGAGAAGAGAGTTGTAGACCTCATAACCCACCACCTCCGGATGATTCATGAGTTTTCTCGTCTCTGCCTCGGAAACGATATAATACTCGTTCAGAAATTCCTTTCCTGTGAGCTTATAGCAATCCACTCCCTGATCGTGAAATTCAGGCTCAATTCTGACCTTGTCCCAATCTTTTACCATAGCGCTTTCTCCCTAAAAAAAGAGGTCAATCACCCTCAAGGGGCAATTGACCTAACAGAATCAAACAAGAAAAAGGAGGCAGTAACGCCGCGGACAGGAGAAGATATAAAAACCGATCCGCACATACGCCGTTCCCCACTTTCTCGAAATTGGAATTCTCTCTTAATCTTTTCACATTATACCCGCTCCCCTTCAAAAAGGCAAGGGCATTTTTGAAGAATAGCGGAAGGAAAAACTGCGTTCATGAGAGCCCTCCCATGGCCCGCAGTTTCTTAAGAACCTCCCGGAAATAGTCCGGCAGTTCGCAGGACACGGTGATGCGCTCTCCTGTGGCGGGATGGAGGAAGGTAAGCTCCCGGGCGTGCAGGCACTGAGATTCCTGGCCCAGCTCTGCCTTTTTTCTTCCATAGACTGCATCCCCCAGAAGCGGGTGGTTCAGATAGGCCATATGGACCCGGATCTGATGGGTCCGCCCGGTCTCCAGATGAAGGCGCAGATGGCTGTAGCCCGGATAACGCCCCAATACCTCCCAGTGGGTGACAGCTTCCTTGCTGTTTTTCTCGGTCACTGCCATTTTCTTTCTGTCCGCAGGATTTCTCCCGATGGGAGCAGAAACGGTTCCCCTGTCCTCCCGGAAATTCCCGCAGGCAATGGCCTCATAGGTTCTGGCCAGAGTGTGGTCCTTCAGCTGCTCCGCCAAAGCCCGGTGGGCAGCATCATTTTTGGCCACGATGATGAGGCCGGAGGTGTCCATATCAATCCTATGGACGATCCCGGGGCGCAGAACGCCGTTGATCCCGGAGAGATCCCTGCAGTGATAAAGGAGGGCATTCACAAGGGTCCCGGAGCTATGGCCCGGGGCAGGGTGGACCACCATCCCCTTTTTCTTGTTGATGACCAGAAGATCCCCGTCCTCATAGACGATATCCAAAGGGATATTCTCCGGCTCCACCCCCAGTTCCCTGGGCTCCGGAAGGGTGACCGCATATTCGGCCCCAAAGACTGTTCTATCGCTCTTGGAAACGGGCTTCCCCTTCAGGAGGACATGGCCCTCCTCCAAAAGCTTCTGCACAGCGCTGCGGGAGAGCTCCCCGATCTCCTCGGCGAGAAAGCGATCCGCCCGCAGGCCTTCTTCTTCACAGAGGATGATCATGGCTTCTCCTTGATTTTCTTGGAATCGGGTTTATCAAAAAAGAGGGCATAAAGCACCAGGAAAATCGCGCCGACGGTGATAAAGGCATCCGCCACATTGAAAATGGCAAAACGGACGAACTCCACCTCGATCATATCTACCACATAGCCATAGACCAGGCGGTCAATGAAATTGCCGACAGCCCCTCCCGTGATGACCGCGAGGGCCACGAGATAAGCCTTCGGAAACAGCTTCTTCCAGGCAATGAAGATCACGGCAGCCAGGAAGAGCACCGTGAGGATCACAAAATAGATCCGCCGGCCCTGGAGCATGGAGAAGGCAGCCCCCGCATTGTGGAAATGCGTGAGGTGGACCACTCCGGGCAGGAGTTCCACCCGGCCGCCCAGGGGGATCCCCTTCAGGACCAAAGCCTTCGTCCATTGGTCCAGACCCACAATGCCTGCGGCGATCAGGAGAAGAGCAGCATAAAACATGGCAAAAACCTCTTAAATTTCCGAAATGACAGGAAGGATCATCGGTCTGCGCTTGGTTTTTTCATAGAGATAATCCGCGACCTCCATCTTGACGGCATTGCGGATGGCTCCGAAGTCCTTCCGCTTGCGGCCCAGGTATTTTTCCGCCGCAAAGGCCGCCACCCGGCGGAGTTCGTCGATCATTTCCTCGTTATCCTTCACATAGATAAAGCCTCGGGTCAGGATATCCGGCCCTGTGATGATGGAAGCATCCTGGGCGGAGAGGTTCATGAGAACCACCACCATGCCGTCCTCGGCCAGATGTCTTCTATCCCGCAAAACAGTGGCACCCACGTCGCCAACGCCCGTTCCGTCCACCAGAACCATGCCGGAGGGCACCGTCTGCCCGATCTTGCAGGTCTTTTCCGTGAGCTCTAATTGCTGGCCGATGTCCAGCACAAAGATGTTTTTCTCCTTCATGCCCATGGCCTTGGCCAGGTCCGCATGCAGGTGCTGGTGCTTCTGCTCCCCATGGACGGGGATGAAGAAGCGGGGCTTCAGCAGGGCGTGCATGATCTTGATCTCTTCCCGGCAGGCATGGCCCGAAGCGTGGAGGTCCAGGGCCCGATCATAGACCACATCGGCCCCACGATGGTAGAGCTCATTGACGATCTTATCCACGGATTTTTCATTCCCCGGGATAGCAGAGGCAGAGATGATCACCCGATCCCCCGGCCGGAGCTCGATCTGGCGGTGCAGAGAGAACGCGATCCGGTACATGGCGGACATATCCTCTCCCTGGGAGCCTGTGCAGACGATGACGATCTTATCCTTGGGCAGGGATTTGACTGCCGTGATATCCACCAGGGTATTGGCGGGAACCTTCAGATAACCCAGATCCGAAGAGACCTTCAAAATGTTTTCCATGCTGCGCCCTGTAACAGCCACCTTCCGGCCAAACTGATGGGCCGTATCGAAAAGGGTCTGCAGGCGATGCATGTTAGAGGCAAAGGTGGTCACGATGATCCGCTCCTTGCAGCCCTTGAACTGCCTGGCAAGACCCTCCGCCACGATCTGCTCCGAGGGAGAATGGCCGGGCCTTTCCACATTGGTGGACTCGCCCAGATAGGCCAGGACCCCTTCCCTGCCCAGCTCGCCGAAGCGGGTCAGGTCCGTCATCCCCTCCGGGGAGGTGGGGTCGATCTTATAGTCGCCGGAGACCACGATCTTGCCCACGGGGGTATCAATGGCAAAGGCCACCGCGTCGGCAATGGAGTGGTTCACATGGATAAATTCCACCCGGAAGCAGCCGGCCTTCACATAATCCCCGGCTTTGTGGGTAAAGAGCTTCGCACTCTTATCCAGCCTGTGTTCCTCCAGCTTCAGGCGAACCAGGCCCAAAGTCAGAGCCGTTCCATGAACGGGAACAGGCAGTTCTTTCAAAAAATAGGGCAGCGCCCCGATATGGTCCTCATGGCCGTGGGTCAGGAAAATGCCCCGCAGCTTCTTGCTGTTGGCCAAAAGATAGGAAAAATCCGGAACCACCAAATCGATCCCGTACATATCATCCTCGGGGAAGCCCAGACCGCAATCGATCAGGATCATATCCTTCCCGTATTCAATGGCGGTCATGTTCTTGCCGATCTCACCGAGACCGCCAAGAGCAACGATTTTTAACTTTTCAGACAAATAAATACCTTTCTTTCTATGCTCCCGCAGGGGAGCCCGCATGATTACAAATTATTCTGAATTTTGCCCTCTTTTTTTATTATACCATAAAAAAGAGACCTTGACAATTCTATTATCGGTGTTATACTGAAGATGCGAATCATTCTCATTAAGGAGTGAAAACATGAAAGCAGGAAGAAAATCCAGCCGCAAGAGAGATGCCATCCTTGCCTGCCTGCAAAGCGAAAGATCTCACCCCACTGCAGAAAGCATCTTTGAACGGCTGAAGCCGGAGATTCCGGACCTGAGTCTAGGCACGGTCTATCGCAATCTGAAAATCTTCCTGGAAGACGGAATGGCCAAGTCCGTCGGTCCCGTCAAGGGGGAAGAGCGCTACGACGGCGACCTCTCTCCCCACGCCCATTTTGTCTGCTCCTGCTGCGGAAAGGTTCTGGATATTCCCTGCGCCGCCTTGCCGGAATCCCTCGTGGAGGACGCTCTTTCCGCCTCTGAGGGCAGTGTGGAGGACTGGAGCCTCCGCTTCACCGGAGTCTGCGGCAAATGCAAGAAATCATCCGTCTGAGACGGTTGAGATAATTCTATCACGGAGGTATTACCCATGAAGTTTGTATGTCCTGTTTGCGGTTATGTCTATGAAGGCGATGCCGCTCCCGAGAAGTGCCCCATCTGCAAAGCCGACGGCTCTAAATTCCTGAAGCAGGAAGCCGAGTTGGCCTGGGCTGCTGAACATGTTATCGGAATCGCAAAGGAAATTCCCGATTCCGTTCCTGCCGAAGAGAAGGCTGAGATCCTGGCCGGTCTGAAGGCAAATTTTGAAGGCGAATGCACCGAAGTCGGCATGTACCTTGCCATGGCAAGAGCTGCTCATCGGGAAGGCTATCCCGAGATCGGCCTCTACTGGGAAAAGGCTGCCTACGAAGAGGCAGAGCATGCTGCCAAGTTCGCCGAGATCCTGGGCGAAGTGGTCTCCCCCTCCACCAAGGAAAACCTGGCTGTCCGCGTGGAATGCGAGAACGGCGCCACTGCCGGAAAGACCGACCTGGCCAAGCTCTGCAAGAAATACAACCTTGACGCCCTTCATGATACGATCCATGAAATGGCCCGCGACGAAGCAAGACATGGCAAGGCATTTGAAGGCCTGCTGAAGAGATATTTCGGCTGATCCTAATATCCGAGCATTAAAGAAGGAGAGGGTTTTCACCCTCTCCTTTTTATTTCCTTTTGTTTATTAGCCGAGGCTGACCCACATGGCGGGGCGGACGGCCACGAAGGCATCGCAGACATCCTTCTTCACAGCGAGCTTGCCGAATTCGTTCAAGCAGGCTGTGTGGGCCTTATAGTCGCCGGGAGAACGGAGCCAGAAATAGCAGTTCCCGTTCTTATAGATATAAACACCCCGGGCAGCGGCATAAGCCGTGGGCGTGACCTTGGCAAAATCCGTCTCGATGATATATTCCTCTGCCTCTGCCACATCCGGAACGAAGATCCGATCCTCTGTCGCCTTTCCCAGCTCCAGCATGGTGTAGGGGTTATAGGCTGCGGGAATGGCTGTTGGCAGGATCTTTGCCTGCTCGGCCTCATTGAAGGCAGTCTCCAGGAAGCTCCCATTCAGCCAGCTGCGCAGGTCAGAGTCATCCCAGCCGACGAAGGCATATTCCTCATGGAAGGCAGCCTGATCCAGAGCGTATCTGCTCAGGAGAAGGGCCTTATCACCTTCCTTGGCAATGACCAGCCATTCGATGGGTTCCTTGCCGTCGGACTCGTTATCGTTCTGCTCATAGCTTCCCAAAGAAAGGACATCGCCAACTGCGAGATCGGAAGGAATCTCCGCAGCCTTTTTTGCGGCTTCTTCCGCTTCTTTCTTTGCGGCCTCTTCGGCAGCCTTGGCAGCCTCTTCGGCTTCCTTCTTCGCGGCTTCCTCGGCAGCCTTGGCAGCCTCTTCGGCTTCCTTCTTTGCTGCTTCCTCGGCAGCCTTCTGTGCTTCCTCTTCGGCGGCCTTTTGGGCAGCTTCTTCCGCAGCCTTGGCGGCCTTCTCTGCCTCCGCAGCCTTGGCAGCTTCGATCGCCTTTTCAACCTCTGCATTCTCTGCTTCTTCGCAGGTCAGGGCCATCTGGGCGCTGTCCTTATAGTCCATCGCCTTAAAGGCATTCATTGCCTGCACATACTCCCCTTCCCGGTAGAGCTTCATGGCAGAAGAATAGCGCAGATAGGGAACTCCCAATACAACCGCGGCGATCACCAGCGCTGCAAGGGCAAAGGCAGCGACCGCGACAATAACGCCCTTGCTCAGCTTTTTATTGGCTCTTGCCTTCTTGGGCATCTCGGGCTTCTCAACATCCATGGACAGCTCTGAAAGCTTCGCTGCCTCAGGGACTTGGGGGGCCTCTTCCTGCGCGGGCTTCTCCGGAGCCTTAAACTCCGGCATCCTAAACTCCTCAAGCGTTTCGGCTTTTTCTGCTGCTTTTATTTCTTCGGGCAGCTCAAAGTCATCCAAAGTCTTGGGTTCCTCTGCCGTTTTGAGCTCCTCCGGCAGATCAAAGTCATCCATCAGCTTGGGCTCCTCGGATCTTTTCATCTCCTCCGGCAGTTCAAGCCCTTCCGCCGCTTTCGGTTCTTCGGTCAGTTCAAAGCCATCAAAGGCATTTGACTCTTCGGGGGCTTCTTCCCATTCTTCGGGCATTTCCGGCTCAAGGTCAGCCCGCGGCTTCCTGCGGAACAGGGGCTTTCTGGGTTCTTTTTTCTTCTTTGCCCTTACGAGCTCGGCACCCAGCAGATAGGTCCTCTCCCCGACGGCGGGGCCGTTTTCTTCTGCCTTTTGTTCGGGATCCCGGCCCTTCTCTGCCTCTGTCTGCTCGGCGGATTTCGGCGCCGCAGCTGTCAGACCTCTTCCGCAGTAGGGGCAGAATCTCTTTTTATTGTCAATGATTTCTTTCCCACATTCCGGACAAATCATAGTATTCCTCCTTCCGAGAATCTACCCTATATTATACAAATTTCTTTCCCAAGGTGCAAGAAGGAAAAGCAAATTGTTGATATTAAACAAATTCTTAGTATAATAAAATCAGACAAGAAAGAAGAAAAACCGTCCGAAAGGAGAACTCTATGGAAACGAATGAAAAAATTGCCCGGAAGCAGCTCCGTCAGATGCGGATGCTGACGATCATGATGGCCATCCTTTTGGCCCTTTTCCTGGCTGCGGGCTTCCTGCTTGCCAAGGAGTTCCGCAGCATCCAAAACTGCATCAGCCTGATCGAACAGGATGTGCAGACCCTGGACATGAACTCCCTGAACAGCGCCGTGGATGCCTTTACGGATGCAGCCAACCAGTTCAACAAAATCGACATGGACGAATTCAACGGCACCGTTGCCTCCCTGGATTCCGCAGCAGCGCAGCTCAAGGGCGTGGATGTGGAAAGTCTCAATTCCCTGGTGGACGCTCTGGAGGGCGTGGCGACCAAACTGCAGAACGCCGTCAATGCCATCTCCGGCCTCTTCGGGCGCTAGCGAAGGGCTCTGTTCCTGCGTCTGCAAATGATCTTGCGTAAAAGAAAAACGGGCAGCAGAAAACTCTGCTGCCCGCTTTCTCTGCATAATTCTGATAATGATTATTCGGGGTGTCGGCTGTTCCGCAGCGAGATGAACGCAGCCGCCACGCAGGTGGCAGCAGGGATCAGAAGACCCAGAACATAGAAATCCGATTGAACGATCAGATTGAAAATCGAATGATAGATCACCGCAGCGGAAAGATAGTGGGCGCCGATGAGAAAAGAGACGGCGGAAATCAAAAATCCTGCCAGTTCCGGAATCAAAAGCCTTGACATATGGCGAACTTGACCTCTGCTAGTCCTTCTTTTTCTTCTTGAGGATCACGAATACGCTAATACCGGCTATCACAAGAACCCCCGCGGATATTGCTATGATCCCGAGAGAGCCGTCTCCGAACAGAGACCCGAAGAACGGTCTCGGCGGAAGGAGCCCGTATTTTGCATAAATTTCAACATTCCCGTAGGGCATGATAAAGGTCGTTTCCGCAGACTTGCTGTTTGCAAAAACGGTATTATTGCTGCGGCATACCCATTCTTTGAATACCTGGTCTCTGTCCCGGGGAGCATCGGCCTTGATGGTAACGACTTCGCCGGGCTTTGCCATGGAAACGGAGGAAGAACCCTGCATGACCGAGATGGAATATCCGATATCCCTGTCAGACTGCTCCGCAAAGGTCGCGATCAGCTTGACATCGGAATAGCCCACCGTAAAAGCGGTGCTTTCGGAAAGAGGATCCTTGAGACTGACATTC
The DNA here is from genome assembly GCA_045640565.1 of Oscillospiraceae bacterium. Taxonomy (GTDB): domain Bacteria; phylum Bacillota; class Clostridia; order Oscillospirales; family Oscillospiraceae; genus RGIG3159. The sequence continues at coordinate 30,795 of JAZUFG010000049.1, forward strand.
CCGGATGCGACCTTCCAGCCGGAGAAGACCCTTCCTTCCCCGCACGCATCCGCCGTAATGTTCACGGCAGTTCCGGCAGGGACAGAATCCTGATCGGCTTTTCCGCCCTCCACAGTCACGCTGTAAAGAATGGGTTCAAAGACCGCGCGGACGCTGACGGGAGAATTCGGCATGACGAACTGCGTTGAGGCAGCGCCGGCATCTTCAAAAGTGACATTGCCTTCCTCAGCGGCCCAGTGATCAAAACGCATGCCCTTCGCCGGAGCATCGGCAGTAAGGGAAACGAGGGTGGTGTAGATCGCATGATTCAGATCGGCCTTTCCGCCGGATACGGCGATTGGATGCTCCACGATGCTCTCGCAGATCATCAGCGCGCCGGGAAGAACAAGGGTGCCGTCTTTTATATTCGGATTATTGGCAACAGTCACGGAGGCATTGTAGCTTCCGATCTCCGTCGGCGCGTCGGTCACAGCGCCGGTCTTGCTGTTCTCATAAAGAACGGGAGCGGAGGAGAGCCCCAGATAGGCAAGATCCAGGGACTTTGCCTTCCCGTCGTACTTGAGCTTCTGGGTCTCGAAGGGGATCCCCGCAGCGGGATCGGCAGGCGTCACCGTGAAGACACCTTCCCGCTGCGACGGAAGAAAACCGCTGTCGGCGGAGAGCATGGAATAGCGGTAGCTTCCCACTTCCGTCGGCGCCGTCCCGTCCGCCGTATCGTATGAGACCGTCGCGCGGTAGCTCGGGTGGGAAGTCGTGTACTTCACGCCCTGCGGTTTTCCGGTATAAGAAGCCGTTTCCGAGGTGATTGTATATCTGCTGTCAAATTCGCCTTCGGACATTTCACTTCTGACCGTGATCTCCAGATCGGGCTTCCATGCGCCCTGCAGGGCCTCCAGGAAGCGGTCCGTGTCAACGGAGAAGCCCTTCTCGGTAAAAGAAGAAAAGTATCTGACGCTGACTTCATAATCCAGTCCGTCTTTTTCAAAGCCCGCAATTGCGCTGTTCAGAACGGCTGCATATTCTCTCCTGAAATAATCCCGGATATCGACCCTTGCATGCACCGGGAGCAGGTGGACCGCAAAGGGATCCAGGTTATCCAGGCTGCTCCATGTTTTTCCGTTCACGCCGGCATACAGGCCGTTTATCATGCATTCGGAGCTGACAGACCCGAACTCGCACACCGGAGTGGTGTAAACCCGGATTTTTCCCCGTTCCTCGCCGCGGCTCAGCTCGGATGCAGGGACAAGGGAGCCCTCGCAGCTGTATGTGCATGCATCCCCGTAGAAGATCTCCGTCTTGCTGATGCTCCCCTTGACCCAGTCTTTGAGGAAGCCCGCCAGGTCCACCCTGTCATTTTTCACGTCCTCAATTCTCCAGGAGATGCTCGTTTCGGAGCCTCCCGAGATGCAGGGATAGGGCTCCCCTGTTCCGGAATCCATCACCTGGACAGCATTCGTTCCCGGCAGGACACCCTTCGGATAGAGGTGCGCCGTGGCAATGAGGGCCGACGAAGCATAGGAACCCCGTTTTACAATATAAAGAACATGGGTCGCGTCCTTGAGTGCTTTTTCCACAGAAATCGTATTCAGATCGGAATTCCCCAGGTCAGCCGCATACCAGTCTTCTGCTCCCTCGCCGAATGCCTCCGCGAGATTCACATAGCCATACGCGGTCCCGCTGCTCTCGCTGTAATTGCTGACCGGCACATCGTAGACGCTCCGGATCGTCGATCCGGCACACGAGAAATTGAGCTGCCTGATCATTTCCGATGAACCGGCAGCAAAAACCGCAAACGGCAGCATGGCGCACAGCATCAGCACTGCCAAAAACAAACTGATGACCCTTTTCATATCCTATCTCCATTCCCGAAAAGAAATCTCCCCCTCTTCATCCGTTCATGCGAACGAAAAGGGACCCTATTTCTTGAAATTTTATCATAAAAAACCCTTTTTTGCAATCACGGCCCGGCAGAAGAAAGAATCTGCCCGGATCGCGCCGAAAACACTTGCAGGAAGGGGAGAAAAGGTTTATTCTAAAGGAGGCAGACCGCCCCTTTTGTGGGGGCTCACACCTTCAAAATGAAAGGAATTTGGATCATGCAGGCAAAGGAATTCAATTTCTCCCGTTATCATGATTTTTACGAGCGCACCCAAAAAAGGCTCCGGGACTTTGAAACGAATCGGGTCCGGGAACTCATGGTCTCCCAGCACCCCGCCTGCGAGTTCTACGGTGCCCTTTCCAACGCGAAGGAGACTTCTCTGGAGGCCCAGTTGGACAGCCTGACCGCCGCCATGGACCTGCACAGCGATTTTGCCTTCAACTACCTGGAGCCCTGGCATGGCGTCGGCATTTACGCGGCAGCCTTCGGCAGCCCCGTCATCCGCACAAATCATACCGCCATCCAGACCCTCTACCGTTACCAAAGCATAGATGACCTGGAGGAAAACATTGCCTATCCGGACTATTCAAAATGCGAATACCTCACGATGGTGCTGGATACCATCCGCTATTTCAAGGAGCAGACCGGCGGAGAGATCCCCATCTGCCTGACGGACACCCAGAGCCCCAATGACACTGCCTCCCTCATTCTCGATGCCTGCGAGCTCTTTGCGGCCTCCATCTCCGAGCCCGAGCTCCTGCAGGATCTCTTAGGCAAGGTCACCCGCCTGATCACCGAATTCACGGAGCGTCAGATCGAAGAGATCGGCGAGGGGAACGTTGCCTACTACGGCCACCAGATGTATTCGGACCCCTCTTTCCGCGGCATTTCCCTCTCGGATGACAATGTTGCCGTTGTCTCTCCCCGGTCCTTCCGCAGCTCCTCCCTTGCCTATCTGAAGGAGCTCTCCCTTCACTTTGACGGCCTCGCCCTGCACTCCTGCGGCCGCTTTACCCACAGCCTGCCCGACATCCTGGAGATCCCGAAGCTGAAGGTCCTGGAGTGCGCCGTGGGCTTTGGAGACCCCGGCTTCCCCAGCGACCCCAACCCCAACGAAGCGGAAAAGCTGCGGGAATACTTCCTGGACCGGGATATTTCCCTGAAGGTCCGCCTGGGCCCCAATGAGCTGGAGCGGGTCTTCCCCCTCCTGGACCGGAGGATCAAGCTGCAGATCCAGCTCGTGACCCACGGCAGCATTGACGAGAAAAACCGCCAGTACGACCGGGCAAAGGAGATCCTCCTCGCCCACTACAAATAAAGCGCAAATGAAAACAGCGGCAGGAAATCTCCCGCCGCTGTTTTCTCTATTTTGGTGTTCCTTTGATTGCACGAAATAGGTGCGGCAGCAACAGCTGCAAGCTGCAGGCTGCATGGAGATAGGCGCTAGTTAAAAAATAAAGGCTGCAAAGCAAAGCGAAACTTTCGCTGGCGCACACTGGGCGCTCCTACGAGTGAAGTTTGCCAAAAATAAATTGAGCTGCGGTGAGGCCGCAGCTCAATTCATCTTTGTTTTCGCTATTGGGATTCCGGGCGGTGGTCCTGCCTTTCTTTGCGCCTTTCGCTGACATATTCCCGGACCAGCATCCCTAAAAGGTCCGTCACAGTCCGGCGGATCGAGGGGTCCTTAAAGAGGGTGTGGACAACGCCGATGGAATTCCGGATCCCCTGCTCCGTCAAATCCGTCAAGGTCTTCGCGCCGGAAACAGAAAGGGCGTCAAAGAGGGAACGAATGAGCTCCTGCTTTTCTTCCGGCGTCCGGTTCTCCAGCAGTTTGTCCATCGTTTCATTAAAGGCTCTTGCAGCGGGAGTCAGTTCCGGGCACGGCACAAAACCGTCTGCCCGGACTTCCCAGGTAAAGCCGTCATGGGCAGCAGCGCCGACGGAATTGCAATCCGCTATGAGGGCCCTTTCATTCTGCTGCAGGAGGGTCCCGACCATGGCATTTTTGGAATAGATCAGGCGGATCTTATCCTTCACGGCAAGATAGCCCGGTTTTTCAAAAAAGCTCTTATCAAAACCCGGGCCGTCAAAATCGTAAATCCGCTCGATTCTCTTTTGGATCCTTTCCGGCACATTGCTTGCGGCAAAGACGGCCAGATTTCCGCCCTTGGAGTGCCCGCCCACGATCAGCTTTCCTCTGACCTTGCCTGCCAGCTCCTGAAGATAGTTTGCAGCGCTGATCTGCGCTGCGGTCTCCATTCCCACCGCAAAAAGGAAATCTTCCTTCCAGCCGATCAGGGTATCATCCGTTCCGCGGAAAGAAACATAGTGGCTGCCATTCGGAAGGCGAAGGGTCAGCGCGGAAAACTGCTCTGTTATCTCTTCGCTCAGGTTCTTGCTGAACATGGTGAGCCCCAGAGAGCAGAAGCGCTCCAGCCGGGGAAGCCGGGAAACGATCGGCACGATATGCGGGGAGGCCGCAACGCCGAGATAGTCCGTTCCGCCCCGCCGGAAATAGGCCTCCAGCGCCGAAGAAAGGGGAAGATAGCTCAAATCCTCCGGGACGATGCCGGACCAGTCAATGGTTCCGATCTTGCTGATGATATAGCTGTCTGCATCATTTAACGGGCGAAAACTGAAGGGGATATCGCCCCGCCAGTCCAAATAATCTGATATTGTGGGCATTTCTTTTCCTCTTTTATCGCTTGCGTGGAAGAGGGAAAAGCTTCTCTCTTCCCTGCCTTATCCGTTGATGATTGTGATGCGGCCGCTGCCGTAGGGATCGGCATACGCTTCGCCCACCGAGCCGCCGAGAGTATCAACGATATAATTCAGAAGCACCTGATGGCCGAGCATGACACTGTCTGCCAAAAATACATTATCGGTAAACATTGTGTAGCCGTCGCCCATGTTCTTGAGCTTGTAGGTGTGGGATGCAAGCTTATAGGTCTTTGCCGGGTCGATGGGCTCATCGCCGACCTTAACATTCCGGATCCGACGCTCCCCCTTAACGGAGACGAACATGCCGTTGGCATCCTGCTCGATCTCGGGGATTGCACGCATATCGATCGTAAAGCTCATGCCGGAAACCTGCAGGAAGCCTCCGAATTCTCCGGGCAGCTTAGATGCAGAGAACTCCAAAGCATCCAGGATCTCCTGCCCCGTCGCTTCGACAACGGAGAGCTCATTATCGAAAGGATATGCCTCGACGAGCTGGCCGTATGTGATATCTCCTGCGGGAATATCCGTGCGGATGCTGCCGCCATTGACGATGGCAATATCCGCTCCGGAAACAGCGCGGTAGGCATCGGCGCAGAAGTCGCCAAAATTGGTCTCCCTGGTACGAACCATGCGCTGATCCGTTTCGGGGTCCGTGATGCGGAGGTCAATGTCGCTATGGGCAATCACCTGACCGAGCAGTTCCTCAAACTGCCCGTTGATCTCATCCACGAAGGCGTGCGTATCATCGGAGTTGATGAGCTTGGCAGAGAGTTCCCCGTCTGCACCGATGGTGAGGCAGCCCACATTGGCAAACTTTGTCCCGGTGGAGCTCAGGAGGACATCCTCCCCGTCTGCGTTTTTCACAAGATCGCACTCGATGACGGAATGGGAATGACCGTCCAGCACGGCATCGATCCCGCTGGTGTGCGCAATCAGTTCAGGGGACGTATAGGGAACAGACTCGGCCGCGATCCCCAGATGGGACATCAGGAAAACATAGTCCGCCCCCTCGGCACGGGCAGCATCGACGGCGCTCTGGATCGCGGCATAGAACTTTTCGCCGGTCTCATCCTGGCAGAAGCCGTAAATATACTCTCCGTTCTCATTCATGAAACAGGTGGGAACAGAGGTGACAAGGGTCCTGGGTGTGCTGGCGCCCACAAAGGCGATCTTCGCCCCCTCTGCCTCGAGGATCAGATAGGGATCAAAGACGAGCTCCCCTTCCGCATCCACGAAGTTTGCGGAAACATAGGGGAACTGCGCTTCCTCGACCAGATCGAAGAAAGCATCCACGGAATAATCAAACTCGTGGTTGCCGGGCGCTGCCACTGCGTAGCCCAGCTCATTCATGATATCGGTGATGTACTTGCCCTTGGAAAGCGTTCCGATCGTACCGCCCTGAACAGCGTCACCGTTATCAACCAGGATGACCTGCCTGCCCGTGGCTTCCACAGCCTTCTTTATATCCGCAAGGCCCTTGAAGCCGATGCCGTCATCCACGCCGCAATGGATATCATTGGTATAGAGAATGACTGTTCCGCTCCCCGGAGCAGCGGGCTTTTCGACCTCTACGATCTTCTCGACCTCTACGATCTTCTCGGCCTCTGCCGCCTTTTCAACGGTCTGGGGCTCGGCAGTCTCCGCCGGCGCGCCGCAGGCACAAAAAATAAGCGCGATACTCAAAACCAAACACAGCAAACATATTTTTTTCATAACTCTGCCTCCCAACAGGATCTCTGTCTTTTCTGAATGGATCGGAAAAGGGCCTCCGTTCTCGCAGGAACGGTTCGGCAGCCCTCCCCGCCGGAGCTTTCCGGACCGCATTTCCCGAAGTCATCACATTTGCGCATAATGTAGCATTTTTTCGGTCCATTATCAAGTAGAAAAGAGAAAGCCCGCGGGCCTGCTTTTTCCATTCCCTTTTTGAACAAAAAAAGCTTGCATTCGCATGGACGAAAAGCTATAATTGCCTCCATAAACACAAAGAATCTCGTCATCTGATAGGAGGAACGAACCGTGTTAAGAACGGATAAGCCGATTTATAAAGCCATTTTAGTCCTGAATCTTATTCTGATCGCCGCAGGCATCGTTATCTGCCTTTGGGGCATCTTCAGCAGTGAGGCAAATGTTGTTCGCGTGCTCTATCGCCTGCTCATCATTGCCGCTCTCATCTTTGCCGCCTTTTATATCTTCAAGGGATATACAAAAAATGCCGCAAAATATTACAAGATCTTCGGACTCTTGTATATTTATGTCCACCTTCTTGCCATCATTTCCGGAACGACCGACGGCCCCTATACGGACACGACGGTCATCAATGCCATTGCCCTGGCTGTGGTCATCTTCCTGGCTTTGAACGAAAACCTCGGAAAGCAGAAATCCCTGATCTGCTGCGGACTCCTTTTTGCTATCAAGATTTTTGCCGTTGTGTACGCATTTGTTATGAATTCTGCGCCCCTCGTTTCCCTCCTGACCGGATTTGTGGATTTGGACCTGGCCGGTCTCTATGGGATCCTTACCTATGCAAAATATCTGGACAAGGCGGAACGCGGAACAAACTAAGACGGAAAACGATTGAGAAATACCGCAGAGTGTTTGGAGCACTCTGCGGTATTCTTTTGCCTCGGGGCAGGTCCCGGGCACTGCAGGGTAGGAGAGAGCGCAGTTCAAATTGACACCGGGAGGCAGTCCATATATAATGCGTATTCGTAAGAGATTTCTCCAGAAAAGCGGAGCTTTCAGGAATTCCGTTGCAAGCAATTTCTCTTCGTGATATAATCAGTGATAGAAGCCTACATTTATGAATATGGAAAGGAAAACGCTATGGATATCAAGAAAATGGCAGAAGATGCCGTGAAGAAAGTCAGCTCCGATAAGGACATCGCCGCAAAATTCCAGAAGGACCCCGTCAAGACCCTGGAAGGCATCCTGGGCGTTGACCTCCCGGACGATCAGATGAACCAGATCGTGACCGCCGTTAAGGCCAAGGTCAGCCTGGACAAGGCCTCTGACCTCCTGGGCGGGATCTTCGGGAAGAAATAAGGCCCGGAAGAAAGGCCGCGCTGCAGATGCTCTTATGAGCTGCAGGGCGGCTTTTTCTTTTTTGGGAAAAAGCGGGCCGTTTCCTCAGGCTTTCCGGGAAAAACTTGAGTTTTTATCGGGATTATGCTATGATGCTGGGGATTGGAAATCTGCCCGATTCAGGGAGGAAAAAAGATGTATGATGTGATCATTATCGGCGGAGGCGCCGTGGGCTCCTGCATTGCCAGGGAGCTTTCCCGCTATGAGGGAAAGTTCTGCCTGATCGAGAAGGGTGAGGATGTCTGCGTCGGCACATCCAAGGCCAATTCCGCCATTGTCCATGCGGGCTTTGATGCCCTGCCCGGAACAAAAAAGGCTTATTATAATGTGCTGGGCTGTGAGAGAATGGAAGCCCTCTCCAAGGAGCTCAATTTCCCCTACCGAAAAAACGGTTCCCTGGTCCTCTGCTTTGATGAAGAGGACATGCCCAAGCTGCAGGCGCTCTACGAACGGGGCCTTGCCAATGGGGTCCGGGAACTTTCCATCCTCAGCGGTGATGCGGTCCGGGCCATGGAGCCTGCCATCACGAAAAACTGCGTGGCCGCCCTCTATGCGCCCACTGCCGGCATCGTCTGCCCCTTCGGCATGACTATCGCCATGGCGGAAAATGCCGCCGCAAACGGGATGGAATTCCGCTTTGACGAGGCCGTTCTGGAGCTCGCCAAAGAGGCCGAGGGCTACCGGGTGAAGACCTCCAAGGGCAGCTATTCCTGCAAGGCTGTTATCAACGCCGCCGGTCTGGGCGGAGACCTTCTGCACGATCAGCTCCTGCCGGGGACCCTCTCCCTGGCTCCCCGAAAGGGCGAATATTGCCTGATGGACAGGCAGGACGGGAATCTGGTGGATAAGACCATTTTCCAGCTCCCCGGCAAATACGGCAAGGGCATCCTTGTGACTCCCACCGTGCATGGAAACCTTCTGATCGGCCCCACTGCGGATGACCAGGAGGACCGGGAAGACACGGCCACGACCTCTGCCGGCATTGCCAATGTGATCGAAAAGGCCAATTTGAGCGTGCCCAACCTGCCCCTTCGGGATGTGATCACTTCCTTTGCGGGACTGCGGGCCCGCCGCACCGACGGGGAGGACGATTTCCTCATGGAGGAATGTCTGCCGGGCTATTTTGCTGCCCTGGGCATTGAATCCCCGGGCCTCACTGCCTCCCCTGCCATCGGCGAGGCCATGGCCGAGTTGGCTGCCAACTATCTGAACCTTCGCAAAAAAGAGAATTTCATCTCCTGCCGGAAGGGTTTCCTCCGTCCCCAGGATCTTCCTCCGAAGGAACGGGAGACCCTTTTGAAGGAGCATCCTGAGTACGCTGCCATTGTCTGCCGCTGCGAGCAAATTTCCGAGGGTGAGATCCTGGATGCCATTCGGAGGACGCCGGGAGCCAAATCTCCGGACGGGATCAAGCGCAGAGTTCGGGCAGGTATGGGACGCTGCCAGGCAGGTTTCTGTTCTCCCAGAGTTTGGGAGCTTCTCAGCCGGGAGTTGGGCCTTCCCATGGAAGAACTCACCAAAGGCGGCGGCAAGGGCAAGCTTCTGCTTGGCCGGACAAAGGAGGCGCTGAAATGATCCATCATGAATTGGTTATCATCGGGGGCGGTCCCGCAGGTCTGGCGGCTGCCATCGCTGCCAGAAAGGCCGGCGTTCAGGATCTGCTTATTCTGGAAAGGGATCGGGAAGCCGGCGGCATTCTGAACCAATGCATTCACGCAGGCTTCGGCCTTCACAGCTTCGGCGAGGAGCTGACAGGCCCCGAATATGCCAACCGCTATCTTAAAGAGGCAAAGGCTTTGCAGATCCCCTGCCAGCTGAACACCACGGTTTTGGCCTTGAGCCCCGAGCGCATCATCACGGCCACGAGCCGGGAGTTCGGCCTGCAGCAATTTCAGGCAGATGCCGTAATCCTTGCTATGGGCTGCCGGGAAAGGCCCCGGGGCGCCCTGAATATCCCAGGCTCCCGCCCTGCCGGCATCTTCAGCGCAGGAACTGCCCAGCGTTTGGTGAACCGGGAGGGCTATCTCCCCGGGAAAGAAGTGGTTATCCTGGGCTCCGGCGATATCGGCCTCATTATGGCCCGGCGCATGACCCTGGAGGGGGCAAAGGTCAAGCTCGTGGCGGAGCTGCTGCCCTATTCCGGCGGATTGAAACGAAATATCGTGCAGTGCCTGGACGATTTTGATATCCCCCTGAAGCTCAGCCATACCGTTACGGAAATCCACGGGAAAGAGCGGCTGGAAGGCGTTACCGTGGCTCAGGTGGGTCCGGACAGAAAGCCCATTCCCGGGACTGAAGAAAAAATTTCCTGCGACACCCTCTTGCTTTCCGTGGGCCTTCTGCCGGAGAACGAGCTTTCCCGACAGGCAGGCGTGGAACTGGACCGGGTGACCGGAGGTCCCTGCGTCAATGAAAGCCTGGAAACCTCCATTCCCGGTGTTTTTGCCTGCGGCAATGTGGTGCATGTGCATGATCTGGTGGACTTTGTCACGGAGGAATCGGAAAAAGCAGGACGCAGTGCAGCGGCCTATGTACTGCACGGTGAACCCGACCGCAGCCATACGTTTGGCGTTACCAACGGCGATTGCGTGACCTATACAGTGCCGCAGAAGATCGACACGGAGAATGTAGGGAAGACGGTGGATATCTCGTTCCGCGTCAACCGCAGTTTTTCTGATAGTGTGATCGAGGTCAGATCCGGCGAAGAAGTCATTGCCCAATATAAACGCAGCCACATGGCGCCCGGTGAAATGGAACATATTTCCCTGCCCAAGGTACTGCTGCAAAAAGCAGTGACCGACACGCTGACAGTCCTTTGTAAGGAGGCGGACGTATGAAAGAATTAATTTGTATCTGCTGCCCGAACGGTTGCCACTTGCAAGTTGATGATAAAAACGGTTATACTGTATGTGGACACAAATGTGAAAGAGGTGCGGCATACGGCAAGGACGAACTGCTGCACCCGGTGCGCGTGGTCACATCTACGGTAAAAACCACCTCTGCCGTCTTTCCCCGATTGCCGGTCAAGACCGACCGCGCCATCGACAAGGAAAAGATGTTCGGGGTGATGGCGCTTTTGGACGATGTGACAGTCAGCGCGCCCATCTGTTGCGGCGATGTTGTCTTGCCCGATATTCTCGGCACCGAGGTCAATGTTGTTGCCTGCAGGGATCTGAAAGAATAAACGGGAGGTATCTCTATGGCACGTTACCTGCTTGCTCTGGATCAG
>JAZUFG010000050.1:0-12277 GCA_045640565.1 Oscillospiraceae bacterium
TTCGTTTTCGCTTTGTATCTCGATATGATACATTCGCAAACAGGCAATCCCTTTAAAATGGATTTAAGAGATTTTTTATTTTGGACGTGAATTTACATTAGGCCGCAATAAAAGTCGCGCAGAAGGGAATACAGAGGCGGAGAAGGCTGCTGGCGCAGCTAAATTAATAATTAATAGTGAATAGTGAATAATTGTGGTGCGGCGGGGCCGCGGATTTTAATAGTTGCCGGCGATAGGAGTTAGGAATTAGGAGGGAGATGCTGCAAGAAGGCAATAGGGCACAAAAAAGAGCCTGCGTCGGCAGACTCTTTTTGCGCATTTGAGCGGACCTTTTGGGCCGCGGTTCAGAGATATTTTTGGATCAGTTCCAGAATTCTGTCTGCCCGATAGAAGAAATGTTTCTTCATGGTCTCCACAAAGGGCTTTTTCTCTTCATAATCCAGCTGGGCATGCTTCGCGGCAATTAAACCGCAGCGGATCGCTCCGAAAGCGTCATAGATTTCCTCCAATGCGGCATGGCGTTCCGGATCGGGATCATAAAGGTATCTCTCCAGAAGGGCGGTATACATTTTGCTGCGCATTTCTTTTTCCAGGACGACGGCGCTTTCGCAGAGCTGGGGATTCGCGATTTCCATGTAGTGATAATGGAAGAGCACGGGGCCGATGTCGAAGACGGGATGCCCTCTGCCGATATCCGCCATGTCCACGAATTCCAGCTGGCCGTCCTGCTCCAGGATATTGTTGACATGGGCATCACTGTGAATGAAGGTATTCCGGTCCGGAACGGCCGAAATGACGGCATGAAGCTTTTCCAGCTCCTCTTTCGTGAAAAAGTCCGCCAGCATGTCCGACCATTTGTGCCAGAGAGGTTTGATCTCCTCGTAGCTGTCATCCACCTCTATGCTGTGGATATTCTGCAGGAGGGCGATGTATTTATCCGCGTACTCGTCAAACTTGGAAGGATCCGCATTCAGAATGCGGGAAACGCCTCTGGATTTCAGGTATTCGAAAACAAGGCCGTAGCTGTCTTCATGCTTTACGAGTTCATAGCTTATGACGCAGGGAATGCCTTCCATGAAGGCCTTTTTCGCGTTGTCGGATTCCCGTTCGACCTTCCACAAGGGGATGCGGCTCACATATATTTTCGCAACGAAGTCATCGTTGAGGCGGTATACATGGGAGCTCAGGCCGTGGCCGATCTCCACGGCGCCGGTTAAATCAATCTCGCGGATCGCCCGGCGGATTTTCACCATGGAATTGAAGCCGGTAACTTCAAAAATGCTGTAAACTTCCGGGGATACATTGATGATTTTCAGCTCGCTGTGATGCTTTTTCAGTTTCAGAATCACCCGAAGTCCGGCGGAACTGATATAGCCGAGCTTTTCTGCGTCAAGGGTAAGGACGGTGTTGTCGGTGAGCTCCGGCTGCATGGACTCCACAAGCTGAAAAAGGTCTGCCTCAAACTTGGGAGAAGTTGCGGAATTATAGGACGAATCCAACAGGATCGTAAAGGGTGCAGTTATTTTCATGGTATTCTCCTCACAGAATCGTTTGTTTGGTCCTCGCTTGCTCTAGTGTACCCGATTATGCTTTCCATTGCAAGCAATATATGAAAGCGAAGGAGTTAGGAGTGAAGCTATGCTTCACGGAAGGTGGGAGGTGGGTCGCCGATAGGCGCTAGCTGCAAAGTGTGGGCAAGTTAAAGTGAAAAGTGAACAGACATTATGTGCTTTTGCGAAGGATAGCAAGATAGTCAGAGTAAGAATAGATTTTTGATCTTCCCACCTTATCTGTCTGCTGCAGAATAGCTTTTTCTTCAAGAATTGAAACAGCTTTCGCGGTTGTGTTGTAGGAAAGACCAAGGGCTGCAGCGGTTTTGCCGATATCGATAATCGGATTGCTTTCAAGATAAGTGAATAATGCCATCACGCTTTTTGCCTGCCTTATTCCCAAATCAGCCAATTTGCCGACATTGCTGTCGTGCAGTTCTGCCAGTTTATCAATATCAGCTATTGCCTCCTTCGCCGATTCGCTTAATGCTTCAAGGAAGAAACGAATCCACTGCTCATAATCTCCGCTTTTCCGGACTTCACTCATGCGGTCGTAGTATTCAATGCGATTCATTTTCAGGTAGTAAGAAATATAAAGCGCCGGAGTGGTGAGCACCTTTCTCTCCATGAGAAAAAGAGTAATCAGGAGGCGTCCTACTCTCCCATTTCCGTCAAGAAACGGATGGGTTGTTTCAAACTGATAATGGATAAGTGCCGCAGCAATCAGCGGCTCTAAAGAACTGTCATTGTTGATAAACTTTTCAAGGTCTGACATGGCATCAAGCATATCTTCCGGATTCGGAGGAATATACCTCGCATTCTTAATTGTGCTTCCATTTCCGCCAATCCAGTTCTGAGAGTAACGGAATTCGCCGGGAGATTTTTCATTGCCCCGTACGCCTTGCAGAAGCACGGCATGGGTTTCCTTGATCAGACGGGAACAAATCGGGAGTGTCTTCAGCCTTTCCATAGCGAACTCGGCAGCTTTAATATAGTTTACGACGTCGGAAACATCTTGATTGACATTTGTATCTATATAGGGGCTTAGAATGTCATCAAGGGTACACTGTGTTCCTTCAATCTGGGAGGAAAGCAAAGCTTCCTTTCGGACATACATGGAAACAAAAAGGTCAACATTCGGAATGCGGGATGAAAGGCTTTCAAGAATCGCTATGTTTTTATTTGCTTCAATCAGTTTTTTCAGCATATCCCCATCCATTTCAATGGGTGGATCCGGTGGAAGCGGTGATGGCTTGAATGATTCATAGGCAAAATCACCGGATAAATTCCGGACAATGCAGCCCGCACGATTTTTCATAAAGGATTTCCTTTCTCTGCAGAATGCAGAACTTGAAATATCAGTGTGGATTATGGCATAGATATTTCAGAAAGTCAATAGAAACTGAAATAAAAAGACGCTATATTTCAGAAACTAAAGAGAAACTGAAATAAACAGGGAGAAATCCCGGGCGAAATTTCAAGTTTTGACGGGAGGGAGCCGCAGCGAGTAGGGAAGCGGCCGAGCCGCAGCGAGACGGCGGGAGTTACGGGCTGAAAAGCAGAAAAAGACAGAGGGCAGCCCCTCTGTCTTAGTTTATTCCCGTACAGATTTCAAAATATTCAAACAGTACGATTCAAGCTCCGGAATGCTGATCTGAATTGTCTCCCAAGTAATTTCCGAATCTACCGTACCATAATGATGTACCACGATATTGCGCATTTTCTTGATCCTTTGCCACGGAATCGCGGCATGCTGATCGCGAAAATCCTCTGTCAGATTTCCAACCAATTCTCCGATTTGCAGAATGCAAAGAGCTACGGCATTGCGGTAAATAGCATCACTCTGAAAAATCTCATAGCTGTCCCCAAAGCGAGAAACGGTCTGGTAAATCTGCTTACAATAGTCAACAATATGCTCCAAAATATGGAGATCCCGCTCAGTCTCCTTCATAAAGCAGCACCTCATCTTTGCTGATTGTGGATAAAAAACGCTTATCCAGACTTGTTGTAGAAATCAAATCTACGGGAAGCCCCAGCGCATCTTCCAGGTCTATCAAAAGGCCCGCAAGCGCCAATCCCTGGATTTTGCCTTTATCAATTCGCAAATCCACATCACTGTGTTCTGTCATGTCTCCGCGGGCATAGGAGCCAAAAAGGTAAACGCGCTTTGCCCCATACTGTGCTGCCAAAGGCGCAACAATAGAGCGGATTTCCGGTATGGAATACTTTGTTAACATGAGAACACCTCGATTCATAGCTTTTTTTATGATCTCTACGGTTATATTACCCGATTATGCTTTCAATTGCAAGCAATATATGAAAGCGAAGGAGTTAGGAGTGAGGGGTGAGGAGTTAGGAGTGAGAAGTTAGGAGCGCGAAAAGCCTGCCCCCGGAAGTGAAGCTATGCTTCACGGAAGGTGTAGTGGAGCTGCGTCAGCAGTGGAACGGCCGAGCGGTGTTGAATCAGGCTCCGGGGGAGCCTGAGACCCGCGAGGGGACCGAGCCGCAGCGAGTAGCGAAGCGGCCCGAGCGGAAGTGAATTGACCTGCCGTAATCCAATCCGCGGCGCAGCCGCGTCTCCTCCTGCGGGCGGAAAAAAGCGGATGCATTTCTGCATCCGCTTGGGTGGGATTTCTTACTGGATCAGCAGTCTGCGGGATTCGGGCAGCGCCTTCTCCTTCTTGGGCAGAGTCAGGCGGAGAACGCCGTCCTCATACTTGGCGGTGATCCCTTCCGTGTCCACTTCGGAGACATCGAAGCTGCGGGAGAAGGAGCCATAGCAGCGCTCCCTGCGGATGCAGCCGCCCTCCTTGTTTTCGCTTTCGCTTTTCCGCTCGGCGGAGACGGTCAGGGTGTCGCCGTTCAGGTCCAGATGGATATCTTCCTTCCGGAAGCCGGGGAGATCCGTTTCCAGAAGATAGCTGCCGGCGTCCTCGCTGATATCGGTCCCGAAGAGGTTCATGCCGTTTTCGGCGGAGAAGGGGGAGGCGAAGAAGGCTCTTTCCCAATCGGCAAGATCCCGGAAGGGATCATAGGGAAGGACACTGTGATGATTGCGTACAAAAGGTCTCAGTTCGAACATATGCATACCTCCATGTTCCTGTCTGTCGCTGCCGGGGTGATTCCTCCCGGCAGGAGCGTTTCAAATTTTCTTTACGCCTATTTTATAACCCATAATTGTGAACAAAAGATGCGAAAACCGTGAATAAATTGTAAATTTTAGCACTCTGACATAAAGAGTGCTAAACGCGGAAGAAGAAAAAGCCCGGGATGGAACGCTTGGATTCCATCCCGGGTGAGAAGGTTCGTCTTTGCCTCGGATTCGTCAGCCGTGAGCGAGTTTGTAGTTCGTTTTGCATTCTTCGATGACCCGGATCGCTTCCTCTTTGTTATGGTAGCTGCCCGTGATGACCTCCACCTTTTGAAGGACCTTGTAATTATCGAAAAAGTTCTTGATCTCCTTCAGAATAAAGTCGGGGAGCTCTTCCAGGGTATGGTAGTTGCTGTAGCGGGGGTCGCAGTCCACCACGGAAATGAGTTTATAGTCTATTTTCCCCCCGTCCAGCATGTCCAGATAGCCCAGGACTCTGGCGGGCACGATGCAGCCGGGAAAGGTCGGGTTGTCGGAGATGACCAGGATATCCAGAGGGTCCCCGTCGGGAGCGAGGGTGTGCTCAATGATGCCGTATTCAGCAGGATAGACCATGGAGGCGTAGACGACCCGCTCCAATTTGATTCTGCCCGTGCTTTCGTCCATTTCATATTTGTTCTTGGAGTGAAGGGGGATTTCGATCGTGGCATTGACAAGATTATCCATGGAAGGTCTCCTTTTCTTTGGATTATTTTATGATGCCGCTGCCGACCAGCTGCTCCCCCATATAAAGGGCGGCGGATTGGCCGGGGGCGGGGGAACGGACAGGCTCCTCGCAGAGGACATCAAAGCCGTCGTCCCGTGGAATCACGGTGCAGCCGGGGGTCTCCCACTTGGTGTGGCGGACCCGGATGGAGGCCCGGAAGGCTTCCTGCGGCGGGTCTATGAGCCAGTTGGGGCGGTCCGCGCTGACTTTTGTGAAGAAGGTGTCCTCCCAAAGGGCCAGACGGATCTGATTCTTTTCGGCGTCGATCTTAGAGATATAGAGCTTTCGGCCGTCATAGAGGCCGGGAAGGCGCTGCCCGACGGTGTAGCAGAAGATCCCCTTGTGCCTGCCGATGACCTCCTCCCGGAAGAGGAAATCTCCCTCCTCTGCCCGGCAGCCCCGGGCTTCCAGCCAGTCCCGGTAACTCATGTCCCGGATAAAGCAGATCTCCTGGCTGTCCGGCTTTTTGGCGGCGGGAACGGCTCTTTCGGCAGCCAGAGCCCGCACCTCGGCCTTTTCATATTCGCCCAGGGGGAGGAGCAGGCGCCGGACCTGTTCTGCCTTCAGGCGGCAGAGGAGATAGCTCTGGTCGTTGGCGGGCTTTCCCTTATAGAGTTTTCCCCCCTCCGTCCGGGCATAGTGGCCTGTGGCAGCATATTCGATGCCCAGGCGGTCCGCTGCCTCCAAAAGCTTCCGGAATTTCACGGCGGGATTGCAGAGAATGCAGGGGTTCGGGGTCTGCCCGGAGAGGTAGGCCTGCTCAAAGGGCTTGCATACCTCCGCTTCCAGCTCCTCCCGGATGTCTGTGACCTCCAGGGAGAGGCCCATTTCCTTGGCGGCGTATTCCGCGTATTCCCGGCTTTCCGGATTGCCGATATCCAGATAAACGGCGTGTACCCGGCAGCCCCGGTCCTGCAGGAGGAGCGCGGAGAGGGCGGAGTCCACACCGCCGGAGAAGCCCAAAACAATTTCCTTTTCCATTTTCGTCCCAGCCTTTCTTTCCTTCAGTTTACACTTTTGCGGGAGGAGAAGCAAGCATTTTTTCGGATTGCTTGTAATTGTGCATTCCGCGTGTTAATATAACAAAAACGCTTTTGATGATTCGGAGGGAGCTTCCATGAGAATCGCTCTTCTGCAGCTGGGATACGAGACCAATACCTTCATGGCCGGGACATCCGACCTGCGGAACTATCTTTCCGGGGATTGGGTCCCCGCGGAGCAGGTGGATTCCCTTCTTTCGGGAACGGGAGAATGCATGAACGGCGCTCTGACGGCCATTCGGGAAGAGGGAGAGACCCCTGTTTTCTTTGATATGGCTCCCCGCTACCAGGCGGGCGCCACCCTGCAGGATGAGGCAGTCATCGCCGCGATGGACCATATCTGCGCCCAGCTGCGGGAGAAGAAGGGGAGCTATGACGGCATCTTTTTCTGCATGCACGGCGCGGGCTATGGGGAGACGATCCACGATGTGGACGCCTATGAGCTCCGCAGAGTCCGGGAGGTGGTCGGGGACATGAAGATCATGGCCTCCCTGGACCTTCACGCCAATATGACGGAGGAAATGCTGGCCCTTTGCGACGGCTTTTTCGGCATCAAGACCAATCCCCACACGGACTTTTTCGCGGCTTCCTATCTGGGAGCCAAAACCCTCATAAAAACGCTCCGGGGAGAATGTGACCCGCAGATGTCCCTGCGGAAGGTCCCCATGCTGATCTCCTGCGCCATGGCCAACACGCTGGACGGCCCCTGCGGGAAGGTGAAGGAGTATTTTGCGGAATACGGGAGCAGCCGCGGCCTTTTGGACGCCACCTTCTTCCACGGTTTTGCCGCCACGGACCATCCCTCTGCCACGGCGGGAGTCCTCTGCCTGGCGGACGGCAGAAAGCCGGAGCAGGAGGCCGAGGAGCTGGCTGCCTATCTCTGGGAAAAGCGAAGGGAAATCGTCCTGCCCTGCTACAGTCCGGAAGAGGCCATTGACAGGGCCTTAGGGCTGGTGAAGGGCGGCTATGCGGTGATCAACGATGCCGCGGATAATCCGGGCTCCGGCTGCCCGGGGGATAATACCTGCCTGCTCAAGGCTCTCCTGGAGAGGAAGGACCCCCGCATGATCATGGGGCCGATTTTTGACCCGGAGGCTGCCGCGGAGTGCGGAAAGCATAAGATCGGGGAAAAATTCCGCCTTTCCATCGGGGGAAAGCTGGACCCGAAGCACTCTTCGCCCCTGGAAGCGGAGGTGGAGCTTCTCCGCCTTTCGGACGGGAATTACCTCTGCGTTTCTCCGGTCCACCAAAATGCCAGGCTCTCTCTGGGGCCCTCCGCATTGGTGAAAGTCGGGGAGATGAAGGTGATCCTGGTTTCCGTTCACATGCAGATCTATGATGACCGCCCCTTTGAAATGTTGGGGGAGAGCCTGCGGGATTATAAGCTGGTGGGGATCAAATCCGCCAACCATTTCCGGGCCTTCTTTGCGGAGCATGCGGATGCCATCGTTACCTGCGATACCCCCAGCATTTACCCCAACGACATCCGGAAGATTCCTTATAAAAACATGCCTGCGGGGATTTTCCCCCTGGAAGACTGCTGAGTCGGATGCGATCTGCTGCGGAGGTTCTTCATGGAAAGAAAAGATGAAATTTGCCTATTGAATGATTCCTTCCCGCCCACTATCGATGGGGTGGCTAACACCGTGATGAACTATGCTCGGGTAATTCAAGGATCCGGGGAAACGGTATCTGTTGTAACGCCGGATCATCCGGAAGCGGACGACAGTGCCTTTCCTTACCCGGTCATACGGTATCCGGCCTTGGATTTGCGGAAGCGTATCGGCTATACAGCGGGAAATCCCTTTGATCTGCGGACTTTGATGAAACTCCAGGGAAGAAAGATCGGCCTTCTCCACAGTCATTGCCCGGCTATGTCCAACATCATGGCCCGTTCCCTTCGGGAAAGTTTGGATGTTCCCTTCATTATGACCTATCATACAAAGTATGATATTGACATTGCAAAGCTGGTAAAGAATAAAGGCCTCCAGCATGGAGCAATCAAGGCTTTGGTGGATAGCGTTCGATCCACGGATGAACTCTGGGTGGTCAGCCGGGGAGCAGGGGAAAATATCCGCAGTCTGGGCTATCAGGGGGACTATCTCGTGATGCCCAACGGTGTGGATATGCCCAGAGGCCGCCTGTCTGAGGAAAGAATTCGGCAGGCAATAGCGTCTTTTGCCCTGAGGGAGAATGTGCCGCTCTTCCTTTTTGTGGGAAGATTGATGTGGTATAAAGGCGTCAAGACCATTTTGGATGCCCTTGCTGCCCTTCATTACGCCGGGAGAGATTTCCAAATGGTTTTCGTGGGCAGCGGCGGCGACGAGAAGGAGATCCGTGCCGCGGTGAAAGCAGAGGGGCTTTCAGAGAAAGTGTTTTTTACCGGGCCTATTCGGGAACGGGAGACCCTGTCGGCATGGTACTGTCGGGCAGATCTGCTTCTTTTCCCATCGACCTTTGATACCAATGGCTTGGTGGTTCGGGAGGCTGCGGCATGCGGTTTGGGTGCTGTTTTAGTGGATGGCAGTTGTGCCGCTGAGGGTGTGCGGGACGGAGAGGATGCCCTCCTGATTCAAGACAGCGCTGCTTCTCTGGCACTCTGTCTTGCAGAGGTAATGGAAAGAAGGGATTTCCTGAAGGAACTGGGAGCCCAAGCTGCGGAAAATCTCTACTATTCCTGGGACGATTCCGTTCACAGTGCTATGGAACGCTATGAGATCGTGAAAGAGAAATTTCTCCGAGGAGACTATAAAAAGAAACATACTCTTTCCGATGAGTTTTTTGTAATTTCCGGGGATTTATTGGAGTTTCTGGAAGAGCAGGAATCTCGCAGAAGAGAATTTATAGAAAAATTGGGCAGGGCGGCCGAACTTTTGGAGGACCGTTTTGAGGAACTTTTGGACGACGAAGAGGATAATTAGCTATGGATAAAAGTGGCAGAGAAGCGTTGAGAGGAAAGAAGCTTTTCCTTTTGGATATGGACGGCACGGTCTATCTGGACGAGACTCTTTTTGACGGCAGCAAGGATCTGCTTTCCTATATTCGCTCCATCGGAGGAAGGGCGATCTTCCTCAGCAACAATTCCAGCCGGGGCACCGAGGCCTATATTGCCAAGCTTGCCCGTATGGGAATTGCGGCAGGCCCCGAGGATTTTGTGACCTCCGCAGACGCCACAGTGGACTATTTGGAACGGACCTATCAAAAGACGGATCTCATCTATGTCTGCGGAACGGAATCCCTGAAAAAGATGCTGCGGGATGCGGGCTTCTGCCTCTGCGAGACGGCGGATGAGGCCGTAAAGCTGGTCCTTTTGGGCTACGATACGGAGCTGACCTACAAAAAACTGACGGATTGCTGCAAGCTTCTCAACCGGGGAAAGGATTATCTGGCCACCCATCCGGATCTGGTCTGTCCCGTCTCTTATGGCTATGCTCCGGATTGCGGCAGTGTGATCAACATGCTGGAGACAGCCACGGGGAGGCGGCCGGAGATCATCGGCAAGCCCAAGCCGGAGATGGTTTTCCTGGCCATGAAGCGGACGGGCTTCTCTCCGGAGGAGACCCTGGTGATCGGGG
The DNA here is from genome assembly GCA_045640565.1 of Oscillospiraceae bacterium. GTDB lineage: Bacteria > Bacillota > Clostridia > Oscillospirales > Oscillospiraceae > RGIG3159. Next base: position 10,023 of record JAZUFG010000050.1, read on the forward strand.
ACAGGCTCTATACCGACATCGCCTGCGGTGTCCATGCGGGGGTGGACACGGCCTTTGTCCTCAGCGGGGAGGGGGTTCCCTCGGACATCGAAAAATACGGCATTCACCCCGACTTTATCTTTGAAAACATCCGCGAACTGGCGGATTGCGTTCAGGCATGAGAAAGTAATTCCTTACCACGAAGAAGGAGATAAACAAGATGAAAAAAATGATCGCTGTTCTTTTGGCCGCGCTGATGATCGCCGCGGTGAGCTTACCTGCTGCGGCGGAAAGGAACCCGGACAGACCCGAATGGGGGATCCAGCGGTATACCGAAGATGAGGCGGAGGTCAGATGGTACAACGGCTCCGACACGGAAGTCGAGATCCCGGCAGAGTATAACGGCATAGCTGTGAGACAGATCGGAGACAAGGCATTTATAGACTACAGCGACCTGGTGAGCGTGAAGATCCCGGAGGGGATGAAGTACATCAGGAGCCGCGCGTTTCTGAACTGCCCCTCCCTCACGAGCGTGTACATTCCGGGCAGCGTGGAAACGGTAGGAGACTACGCCTTCGGATACATAGAGAGCGACTCGGAAATGCTGAAGGTGCCCGGATTTGAGATCTCCGGCGTCGATGGGTCCGCCGCCGAGCAGTATGCGAAGGAAAACGGTTTTCCCTTTAACGGGCAAAGCAACTGCGCCCACGGCAAACTGGTCTGCAAAGACTGCGGGGCAGTGCTCACAAAGGATGAGCTCCTCGCGGCATGGGGCAGCGGCAATGACCATGCCGTCATCGCCACGCTCTTCTCGGAGGGCAGCACGGCGTGTATCGCCGTCATGGTGGCCCTGGTGATCGGCCTTGCCGGCGGCCTGCTGATCGGCAGGAAGAAAAAGCCCACCCCCAAATCCGAAGAATGATCCCGCAGGGTAGCAAAGCGGCCGAGCGGTAGTGAATGACAGTCCGGTGGACTGTCAGAGCCGCGAGGGACCGAGCCCGCAGGCGAGAAAAACTGTGTTCGCCGGAAAAACGACATGAATAACAGCAAGGGAGTGGCTTCGTTTGAGGCCACTCCTTTTTTGCCTTTTTTCGCAATTTCCTTAAAATGCAATTAAATGTATCTTCCCGTAACCCTTTCCGGCTTTTTCCCGGCCTTTTTCCGGCTCTTTTTTAGGGAAAATTGCTCCCGATTTTTGCCCTATTTCCGTAATGAAAACGGGACGATGTGGGCATCGTCCCCTACGGTTTCACATGTCAATCGGAGCCGTCCTCACTGACAGCTGCCGGAGGGAATCTTTTTCTTGCCAGAGGACTGCGCAGCATGGTATAATACAGAACAAGATGAATAGCCGAATGAACAACATACACGGAGGCCTCAAAAATGAAAAAACGTGTTATCAGTATTTTGCTCACCCTGGTCATGCTGATCGGCCTAATGCCCCTTGCGGCGATCCCTGCCTTTGCGGATACCGGTGAAGCGAACTATCTCGATTATGATGATGAGAGCAAGACCTTTTTCAAAAATACCGCCTCAAGCGTGACCGAGATTACCGAGGCAAAACGCTACGAGGGCGGCTGGTACATTCTCAAGGGCGAAAATCTGACCATCAACGGGCGGGTCGAGTTCAGCGCCGACGCCCATCTGATTCTGGCCGATGGCGCCAGCGTCACCGTCAGCGAAGGCATCGGTCTGGTCAACAGCGCCAAGCTCACCATCTACAGCCAGATCGGCGGAACGGGCAAACTCACTGCGACCGGCGACGAAAATGCTGCGGGCATCGGCTCCGGCAATAAGGGCAGCTGCGACGCAATCACCATCAACGGCGGCACGGTCAAGGCGACCGGCGGCGAAAATGCTGCGGGCATCGGCTCTGGCCGTGAGGGCGACTGCGGCGCAATCACAATCAACGGCGGCGTCATCACGGCGACCGGCGGCGAAGATGCTGCGGGCATCGGCTCCGGCTATAATAGCAGCTGCGGCGCAATCACCGTCAACGGCGGCACGGTCACGGCAACTGGCGGCTGGGGTGGCGCGGGCATCGGCTCCGGCTATTATAAGGCCGGCTGCGGCGCAATCACCATCAACGGCGGCAGCATCACGGCGACCGGCGGCGAAGATGCTGCGGGCATCGGCTCCAGCAATCAGGGCCACTGCGTTTCTGTCACAATTAACGGCGGCACGGTCACGGCGACCGGCGGCGACAGCGCTTCGGGCATCGGCTCCGGCTATTATAAGGCCGACTGCGACGCAATCACGATCAGCGGCGGCAGCAT
>JAZUFG010000051.1:0-5935 GCA_045640565.1 Oscillospiraceae bacterium
AGCACGATCCCTGTTACGAGCATCCCGATGATACGCGGCAGCTTGATTTTGCGGCAGATGAAAGCCATGGAAAGAGCGACGAGAAAAATAAGGGATAATGAAGTGAGCATAAAAGCCTCCCGAAAAACGCAAAAAGCCGACAGCTTCTGCCTGAAATGGCAGAAGTCATCAGCTTAAATAAGCGGTTTAGGTTTCCCACGGGAGAACTTCATTCCCTGTGAATCAATTATACATCATTTCGACCAAAAAATCAATAGATTCAGATAAATTCTGATTTGTCACAATATATCGCATATCTAATATTACTGAACAAACCAAAAAACATCCTTATCAACCCGTGGGATTCTTCCCACGGAGGTTTTTGTATCCTATTCAAAGGCGGGTGGTGACGATCTTATCCCGTCCGGTGTTTTTGGCTTCATAGAGATTGGCGTCAGCCAGATTCACGAGATTTGCTGCGGAGATCACAAGGCCGGGAGTTATTTCCAGAAGGCCGATGCTGATGGTGATGGTGTAAGATCCCGATGTCAAAGAGATGGGGTTGGAACGCCGATACTGCAGAAGGCTCTCGCAAAGGGACTGGGCGGACTCAGCGGAATTCAGCAGGATGGCGAATTCCTCACCGCCCCAGCGGCAGACAGTTCCGGCGGAAGCTACCTGGGAAACCAGATCCTTAGCCACCTGCTGCAGGACCAGGTCCCCGTTTTGGTGGCCGTAGCTGTCATTGACGCGCTTGAAATGGTCCAAGTCCACAATGGCAAAGGCATAGCCCTCGGCATGCTTTTCATCAAGAAAGAGGTCCATCTGCTGGTTGAATCCGTAACGGTTGTAGATCCCGGTCAGGGAGTCGTGCCGATAAAGGTATTCAAAATTGCTTCGGGTTTCCGTCAGCTCCTCCTGAGTGGCGGCACGGATGCCCTCAAAGAAAACGCCGGTACAGAAGAAGGCGGCATAGAGGAGAGGGAAACGGAAAAGAAAGCTTTCCGTGTAGCTGTACTGCAGAAGGGAATTGCCGATTTCTGTCCAGAAAAGGAAAAGGAGAATGATGTACTGAACAGAGGAGATAATGGCCCCCAATTTCACTCCGTAAAGGAGAAGGCCGCAGGCAGGAAGCAAGGCAGCCCAGATGGCGCTGAAGCCCTCGGGTTCGCCGCAGATCAGGAAAAAAGTGAAGAGAAGAATGCTTTCGGCGGCGAAGAGGACGCGGGCAAGGATTTCCGTGGTTCGGGATATCAAAGAAAGAAGGGCGTTGATAAGATTGGTTCCGGCAAAAATGATCGTGGAAAGAGTCAAGAGCTTCCAGGATGTGGTCATGTTAATGGCCGACATGACTGCGGAAACCACAAAGAAAATGATGTAGATGCAGAAGAAGCAGAGGCGGCGGCGCAGAGAATCGTCCGTCAGGAGTTCCCGGAGGGAAGTTTCTCCTTTCAGAATGATGGAGGCGATCGGCTTCCACTGCTCGTTTTTGTGATCGATATTCTTGAAAAGGAAAGGCGTCATAGGCAATACCCACAGATGAAAAATCAGATAGTGACGGTTGGATACGGAAATTCATAAAAACCCGAGTATCCAAATTTATGGGGTGATTATAGAGGCTTTTTCCGAGTTTTTCAAGGTAAAATTTCAAAAATTTTTGATTTCATTCCGTATAGGCGCTGATGTTATAGAGACTGAGGAAATCGGCGCCGTTGGAGGCAAGAACTTCCAGCTTCAGAGCATCGGTTTTCAGGTCACAGGGGATGGAAAGAAAACGCTGATAATTCCCGTTAACAGCGGCCAATTCCTGCCATGTATCCTCCGAACGGTAAAGGAGACGGAAATCCCGAATGACCTCGGGCATCCGGTTGAAATCATAGGGCTTTACATTCCGAACGCGGAAATTCAGGTCAGAGTTAAAGGTCAGGGTGATCTCCTTCAGCTGCTTGGGAGCGTCAAACTCCAGGGTCAGAGAGGCAGCTTCTTCCCGCCCGGACGCCCAAAGATTGGGCTGTCCGTAGGGACGGAGGTAGCCGTTATGGGCGTTTTCTGCTCCGTAAAGAGAAACGGCGGGCTCGGGGAGGAAGCAGAGAGTATGGCTGATGTTGGGCTGTGAGGCCGTGGAATATTTCCGCAATTTCAGGGGCATCCCCAGCTTCATCCATTCATAGGTCATCATTTGGAGGCTGTCATAGTCCCGCACATTGGGAAGGGTGTTTTCCTTCCGCATGAGGGAGCATACGCAGGGAAGCCGTTTCGTGGAAGCGGCCAGGCTCAGGCAGGGGTCCCCCTCAAATTCCAGGAAGAGGAACTCGCTTTGAAGGGAATAGCCGGAGAGGTCCAGGCAGAAGGAGCCGGAGGCGCAGGCTTCCAGGGAAAAGTTCTCTTTCCCGAGGAGGAAGCCGGGGTTGTAATTCTGCTTTTTGCCGGCACGGAAAACACGGACCTCCAATTTGCCGGGGGCCTCGCTTTTGTAGAAGAAGCGAAGCTTTTTTAATTCCTCTTTCACAGGAAGACTCAAAGCCAAAACGGTGTTGAGAGGGAAGTATTCTTCAGGGCTTTCCAAAGCGAAGGCAAGCTCCGAGGAAACGCGGATCTTTCCCTTGAGGGCAGCATCTGCCGGGTCCTCATTCCGATAGCCGAGGACAGTTTGGTCTTTTCGGAACTGAAGCCGGTGCAGGGCTTCCATGTCCGTTTCCAAAAGCTCCTTCGGGAGCTTTTTCTTTTGGATACAGAGGGCTGCCGCCAAGCCCACGGCCTGGCCTACGGTGGCCAAGGTGGCATTCAGGCGGGTAGAGCCGGAGGCCACATGGCTTACGGAGAAGCAGCGGCCGATGACGAAGAGATTCCGGCACTCCTCGGCAATGGCGCAGCGGAGGGGGATGGAATAGAGACCCTTGAGATAAACCCACCAGTTTTCCGGGTCCTTTCCGTAAAAGCCTTTGGGGGAATGGAGATCGATGGCCCAACCGCCATAGCCTACGGCATCGGGAAAATCGACCTGTTCCACGATGTCTTTTTCGGTCAGGCGGTAGAGGCCCCGGATCCGCCGGGATTCCCGTTTGCCGGGATAGGGAGAGATATATTCAAAGTCGTAATTTTCAGCGCCGTAGTCCTGCTTTTTGATATAGTCCCAAATGCTGTGGAGAAGCTTTCGGTGCTCCATGTTGATCTCTTCAGAGTCCGCGACCTGGTTCAGGCCCGCGCCTACCTCATAGAACCATACAAAGCGCTGGAACATTTCCTTGGGGACCTCCCGGTGCTCCAGAATTCCGGATCCTTCCAGGTCAAAGGAATTCTCCGGGGGATAGAAGCGGATGGGATGCCCATTATCCTTTGCATAGTAGGTCAGGGTGCTGAGGAGCAGATCTTCGTTTGCTTCCGGGCCGGCTATTTTTTCTCCGTAGCTTTCCGCAGACTCGGAGCCCTCTTCCCAACTGCAGCCGGAAAGAGCAGAGAGGGTGCCGTCGCCCGTATTATCCGCAAAGAGGGGCGCAAAGAAGACGAAACGCTTTTCCGTGGTGTTCTGAACGCCGGAGGCGGAGATGATTTTCCCCTCCTTTAGATCGGTCCTGTCAATGCAGGTATTGAGATAGAGGTCCAAAAGAGGCTCTGCAGTGATGAAATCCATGAGGACCATATCCCAGCGATAAGAGTTTCCGTCCCGATTGTCATGAAGATTGCGAAGACGGATCTCTTCTATCAGGCCGCTTTCCCGGGCGTTGTAGTTGAATTGCTGCTCTCCGTCAGCTCCGTCCACCGGGCAGCGGATCTCAGCGCCGCTGTTGCCGCCGATGAATCCCCGACTGGAAACAAGGGCAGTGTGCAGGCCTGACCGAGCGGCCTCAACGGCGCAGCAGATTCCCGTAAAGCCGCCGCCGACAACAACAAAATCATAGTGCTTTTCGTAACTTTGAAATTCCATGGGATAGCCCCTCCGAAGAGTGTTTTTCTTTCTTTCAGTTTAGCGCAAAGCGGAGAAAAAAACAAGGAGAAGAAATGCAAAAAGAATTCATAGTCTATTCATCCATAGGAGGAATTCTGTGGTATAATACAGAGCATAATATTACACAAGTGAGTAGAAGTTTTCTCGGGAAAGGCCTGCCATGCTGGAGCTGAAAGATATTGTGAAAATTTATCCCTCCGGAGGGGAGAATGTCCGGGCGCTGAAGGGTGTAAGCCTGAGCTTCCGGAACTGTGAATTTGTTTCGGTTTTAGGACCCTCCGGCTGCGGCAAGACAACCATGCTGAATATCATCGGCGGTTTGGACCAGTACACCGAGGGGGATTTGCAGATCAACGGCAGATCCACCCGGGATTATAAGGACCGGGACTGGGATACATACCGGAACCATTCCATAGGCTTTGTTTTCCAAAGCTATAACCTGATCCCCCACCAGACCGTTCTTTCCAATGTGGAGCTGGCCCTGACCCTTTCCGGCGTCTCCAAAAAAGAGAGGCGGGAGCGGGCAATCCGGGCATTGGAGAGAGTGGGCCTGGGCAGTCAGCTGAAAAAGAGGCCGGCCCAGATGTCCGGCGGCCAAATGCAGCGAGTGGCGATTGCCCGCGCCATTGTCAACGATCCGGATATCATTTTGGCCGATGAACCCACCGGCGCATTGGACAGCGAGACCAGTGTTCAGGTCATGGAAATTCTGAAGGATATTTCCAAAGACCGTTTGGTTATCATGGTGACCCATAACCCGGATCTTGCAATGGAATATTCCACAAGGATCATCCGAATGCTGGACGGAAGCATTCAGGATGATTCCATGCCGATTTCCCCGGAGGAGTTGGAAAACCTTAGGGAGGAAGATGCGAAAATTGCAGAATACGGATCCAGAAAGGCGGCTTTGGCCGCGGAGGGCAATTCCGCAGAAGGGTCGGAACTGCCGGGAAAAGAGAAACGGAAAAAGATGGCCTCCATGTCTTTTGCCACGGCCTTCGGTCTTTCTCTGAACAACCTCTTTACCAAAAAGGGAAGAACACTTCTCACGGCCTTCGCAGGCAGCATCGGCATTATCGGCATTGCCCTGATCTATGCGGTATCTCAAGGCACATCGGACTATATTGACCGGGTTCAGGAGGATGCCCTTACGGCCTATCCCCTGGCCATCACAGAGGAGTCCGCGGATCTGACTTCCATCATTTCCGGTTATCTTTCCTCCGATAAAGCTGCGGATGAGGCCAGAAAAGAGAATTCCGTTACCGAACAGCAGTTTATCGCCAGCCTTTTCGGCGGGATCGGCACAAATGATTTGAGGTCCTTTAAGGCCTATCTGGAGGAGAACGAGGAGAATCTAAAAGGGGATATCAATGCTGTTTTCTACGGATACGGCCTGACGCCCAGGATCTTTACCCGTGATTTGAACGGGGACCTTTTAGAATCCAATCCGGGACCCTTCTCCTATATGATGGATTCCGGGAGTGCCGGAGGAAGTCCGGCTTCCATGGCTTCCAGCTTCGGCGCCAGCGGTATGTCCACGTTCTCAGAACTGACGGATAATTCAGAGCGCGTGCGGAGCCAGTACGATATGCTGATGGGCACCTGGCCGGAAAAGGAGAACGAGATTCTTCTGGTCCTGCAGGACCCGGGGCAAATCAGCGATTTCCTGACCTATTCCGTAGGCCTTCATGATATGAAAAACATCCAGGAAATGATGGTGCAGATCCAGAATGGAGAGACTCCCTCGCTCCCGGTGGAGACCAACCAATGGTCCTATGAGGAGTTGATGAGCCTGGATTTCCGCCTGATCCATGCAGCGGATTGCTACCGCTATGACAAAAGCCACAAGGTCTATACGGACATGCGGGACAGCGAAGCCTACATGGATGACCTCTATGAAGAGGCCATGAAGTTGAAAATTTCGGGAATTGCCAGCCCAATGGAGGATGCCAGTTCTGCAACGTTATCCACAGGCTTCTATTATCTTCCGGAATTGACGCTGTCCATGAT
>JAZUFG010000052.1:0-28511 GCA_045640565.1 Oscillospiraceae bacterium
GGTATTAACAACAAAATCAAAACTCTCCGGCGTAAGGGATACGGCTATCCAGACGACGATTACTTCTTCCTGAAGCTGTTCGATGTCAGCCGGAAGCCCTACATCAGAAATCCTTCATCCCACAACTTTTATGATTGACCCAAATCCTCTTGCATTTTTGCTCTGTTTTTGATAAAATGGAGCAAAATGGTGTTAAATGGAATAAAATGGATGAAAGGGGAGGAAAACATGTTCGGCAGATATGATCACGGCGTAGACGAAAAAGGACGTATTTTTCTTCCTGCCAAGTTCCGGGCGGAGCTGGGCGATGCATTTTATGTGACCATCGGTTTGGACCGCTGCCTGACGGTTTACACGGAGGCATCCTGGCAGAAAATTCTGGATAGGTTCAACGAAATGCCCCTTTCACAATCGGTGAAGATGCGCTTTTTGTTCGCCAACGCCGCAAAATGTGAACCGGACAAGCAGGGGCGCTTCTCCCTTCCTCAGGAACTCCGTTCTTATGCGGGGATCTCCGAGAATGTAACCATGATCGGTATGGGGACCCGGGCAGAGATCTGGGATAAGGACAGCTATCAAAAGCTGGAAGATAAAGAACTTACTCCGGAGAGCCTGAAGCAGATGATGGAGGAGCTGAATTTCTGATGGAGTTTTCGCATAAATCCGTCCTTCTTCATGAAACGGTTGAGTCTTTGAATCTGCGCCCGGATGGCGTGTATCTGGATGGCACTTTGGGCGGCGCAGGGCATTCCTACGAAATTGCATCCCGTTTGGAAAGCGGTCTCCTCATCGGAATAGACAGGGATGAAGTCGCCCTCGCTGCGGCAGCGCAGCGTTTGGCTCCCTTTGAGGAAAGAACCGTTCTTGTTCATTCCAATTTTTGCGAGCTGAAAAGTGTTTTGGAGAAGCTGCAGATTTCCGGAGTTGACGGAATGCTTTTTGATCTGGGCGTTTCCTCCCCGCAGTTGGACGATGGGGCCAGAGGCTTCTCTTATATGGCGGATGCCCCGTTGGATATGCGCATGGATCGAAGCCAGAGCCTAAGCGCCTATGACATCGTGAATGGCTATGATCGGGCTCAGCTGAGAAAGATCTTCTTTGAGTACGGAGAAGAGCGCTATGCGCCGCAGATTGCGGCTGCCATTGAGCGTGAAAGGGCAGAGAAGCCTATTGAAAGCACGCTGGAGCTGGCAGAGATTATCCGCAGGGCCATGCCTCCCCAGGCTCTTCGGGAAAAGCAGCATCCCGCCAAAAGAACTTTTCAGGCGATCCGTATTGCAGTGAATGACGAATTGACAGCCGTGTCCAAGATGTTGGAAGCGGCAGTGCCCTGCTTAAATCCCGGAGGAAGGATTGCGGTGATCACCTTCCATTCTCTGGAAGATAGAATTGTGAAGAGCTTTTTCCAGCAGGCAGCCAAAGGCTGTGAATGCCCGCCGGAATTCCCGGTCTGCGTTTGCGGAAAAAAGCCTGTCCTTCGTTTGGTAAACAGAAAACCGATTATTTCCGGAGAGGAAGAACTTGCAGAGAATCCCCGGGCGAGAAGTGCAAAACTCCGCGTTGCGGAAAAGCTTTGAGATGATTTCTCGGAAGGTTGCGTGTTGGATATATGGGTAACTTGGATACCGATGTAAAAATCTATATTGCGGACGGGGCGGCTGCAAGGAAGCTGAATGACGCAGATTCTATGACGCGGATCCATGAATGGGTCCTTCCGGAAGATCCTGTTCCGGCAGCTTCCCGGCTTGTGAGAGCTGAAAAGCAAACGGTGCGCCACGATAGGAAAAGCATTCTTTCCGCCCACCAGCGTTTTACCGTCACTGCCATTGTGCTTGCTTTCGCCATCCTATTTATCGCCCTCAGCAGTCTTTCGGATTATTCCTGCAGGCTTGCAGAGGAGCAAAAGGAAGCGCTTTTTTCGGAGGAGCTTTCTCTCTGCGAAACAGAGATTCAGCGCATGGATGGAACCCTTCTTTTGTCCGATTTTGAAGAAACGGGCGGGGAGAACTCCCATTCCGCACCGGCAAAAGTAAATTTTGCTGTGTCTCTTTTACAAAAACTTACGGCTTTGCAGTTCTTTTATCTGTCTGCATCATAGAGCCTGTCCTTTCCATGAAATCCGGAGTTGCCGAAAAATCGCGGCAGCTCCGTTTTTTTCTCCCGTAACCTTGAAAACGAAAGCATTTTGCTGTATAGTGTAAAATACCTGTATGATGAACGGAGTATGCCATGAAGCTCAAGGATTTGATTCAAGATTTAGCCGTCAGAGAAATCCACGCCTCTCCGGATCTGGAAATCTCCGATGTGGCTTATGATTCCAGGAATGTTGCTGCCGGAGGCCTTTTTGTTGCAATTTCCGGCTTCAAAACGGATGGATACCGTTTTATTCCCGCTGCCATCGAAAAGGGGGCAGCTGCCGTAGTGTGTGAGCGGCCGCCGCAGCAGGATATTCCCTATCTTCTTGTGTCTTCTGCCCGGGAAGCTTTGGCTCAGATAGGCGCAAACCGTTTCGGGCATCCTGCAGATTCCATGATTTGTATCGGAGTAACGGGGACCAACGGAAAAACCTCGGTTACCACCATTTTGAAGTCCGTCCTGGAGAAGACCGTCGGAGCAAAAGTAGGCCTGATCGGGACGATAGAAAACAGGATCGGGGACCGCGTGATCCCCACAGAGCGCACGACTCCGGAGAGCTATGAGCTGCAGAAGCTGATTGCGGAAATGAAAGCGGAAGGCTGTACCCATCTCATCATGGAAGTGTCTTCCCATGCCCTTTGCCTGAATCGGGTGGATTCCATCCGCTATTCCGTTGCGGCCTTTACCAATTTGACGGAAGATCATCTGGATTTCCATGGGACCATGGAAAACTATCGGGATGCAAAGGCTCTCCTTTTCAGCCGCTGCGAGAAAGCGGTCATCAATATGGACGATCCTGCGGGGGCATTTATGCTTGCAAAAGCTCCCTGCGAGACGGTTCAGATAGGTATTCTCAGCCCTGCTGACCTGCGGGGAGAAGATTTGATCCTGCACGCGGATTCCGTGGAGATGACAGTCTCGGATCTTGGTGAAAAATATAAGGTTCTGGCTCCGATTCCCGGAAAATTCACCGCTTATAATTTGCTGACGGTTCTCGGTATTGTAAAGGCCTTGGGGATTCCTGTCCAAAAGGCTGTGGACGCCCTGAGGGAGACCCGGGGAGTAAGCGGAAGAATTGAAGTCGTTCCCACACCGGGAATGCCCTATACGGTTTTGATTGACTATGCCCATACGCCGGATGCTTTGGAGAATATTCTGAAGTCCGTCCGCGGCTTCTGCAAGGGCAGGCTCATGGTCCTTTTCGGCTGCGGAGGGGATCGGGATCCCATCAAGCGTCCCATCATGGGAAAAATAGCTCTGGATCTTTCGGATTTTGTTATCTTTACCTCAGATAATCCCCGTTCTGAAGATCCGATGAAAATCATCTCGGAGGTTATGGCACCTGCGAAGGAGAGTAAGACTCCCTTCTATTTGGAAGAGGACAGAAGAAAAGCAATTCGCTGGGCAATGGATCACGCAGAGGCAGGAGATATCCTTGTCTTGGCGGGAAAGGGTCATGAGACCTATCAGGAACGCTGCGGCGTAAAATATCATTTGGATGAGCGGGAAGAGGTTGCAGCCCATCTTCAGGAGCTCGCGGAGGAGAAAAAATGACATTTACACTGAAAGAAATTGCGGAATGGACCCATGGCAGTCTGGATGAAAAATATGAAGATTTCGAGATTACCGGCTTTTGCGCCGATTCCAGAATCGCAAAGCCGGGCCAGCTCTTTATTCCTCTGGTAGGGGATAAATTTGACGGACATAACTTTATCGGTAATGTTGCATCCATATGTACGGCTACCTTGAGTGACCGTCCCGTTTCCGTCAATATTCCCGTCATCATGGTAGAGGATACAACGAAAGCTTACGGCGATTTAGCCAGAGCCTATCGCTCCCTCCTCAGCATGAAGGTCGTGGGTATCACCGGCTCTGTGGGAAAAACCTCCACCAAGGAAATGGTTGCCTGCGTTTTGGAGTCCAAATTCCGTACGGCAAAGTCTCTGGGAAACCACAATAACCATATCGGCCTTCCGGAGACGATTCTGGATATCAATGAGGACTGTGAAGCGGCTGTTCTGGAAATGGGCATGAACCATTTCGGAGAGATGTCCTATTTGACCGGCATTGCTCATCCGGATTATGTGGTCATTACCAATATTGGCACCATGCATATTGAGCACCTGGGAAGCCGGGAAGGGATCCTGAAAGCAAAGCTGGAAATTGTTGAAGGGCTCAGCAGGGATGGCCTGATGATTCTGAACGGTGATGAGCCCATGCTTTGGAATCTGAAAGGAAAATTACCCTATAAAATGCTTTTCTTCGGTATGGAGAACCCCGAGGTCGATCTGCGGGCAGATTCCGTGGAGACGGGGGAGGAAGGCGTTTCCTTCCATGTGGAGGGGATGAAGTCCGATTTTGAGGTCTATGTTCCTTCTCCCGGTATGCACAATGTCTATAACGCCCTTGCTTCCATCGCTCTCGGTCTTACGGCAAAGCTGGAACCTGCCCAGATTCAGAGTGCCCTGGCCAACTACCGGAATACCGGCATGCGCCTGAAAATTTATGAGCGGGAAGGCTTTACCATTATTGAGGATTGCTATAATGCCGGTCCGGAATCCATGCGCTCTGCTCTGGATGTTTTGAAAGAGCAGACCTGCTATGGGCGGAAGATCGCCGTCCTGGGGGATATGCTGGAATTGGGCAACATTTCTTTGGCTGAACACTATAAAGTCGGCAGATTGGTTGCAAGGTCCGCAGATATGCTCTTTGCTTACGGAGAGCATAGCGAAAGGACGATTGCCGGAGCCATTACCGGCGGCATGCCGCAGTCAGCAGTCTTCCATTTTGAAAGCCACGAGCATATGGCCAGAATGTTGAGAAACCGGACGAGAGCCGGAGATTTGCTCCTCTTCAAGGGAAGCCGGGGCATGCGGATGGAGCATGTTGTCAGCCTTTTCTTTGAGGATGAGGTCTAAGGAGGAGAAATATGCGAATTGTGATTTCTGCCCTGCTTGCCCTCGTCGTTGGTCTGGTGACAGGCAAACTTTTGATTCCGGCACTCCGTGCGCTGAAAGCCGGCCAGTCGATCCGGGAGATCGGACCAAGCTGGCATAATGTCAAGTCCGGCACTCCGACAATGGGCGGCATTATCTTTATCGTTGCTGTACTGGTCGGTCTCCTCTGCGGAATTCCGAAGATTTTCACGGAGTCACCGGAAACAGGCTTGGTTTTCCTCATGGCCCTTGCCTTTGGGTTGATCGGCTTCTATGATGATTTTATCAAAGTAAAGAAAAAGCAGAATCTTGGTCTTCGCGGCTGGCAAAAGCTGGGTCTTCAGCTTTTGGCATCCGGTATTTTCCTCGTTCTTCTGCGCCGTTTCGGCTGCCTGTCTGAGGATATTTATATTCCCTTTATCGGCAAGACCTTCCATATGAATTGGGTGCTTTATCTCTTCTTTGCCGTTTTTGTGATCGTCGGCTGTGTAAATGCGGTAAATTTAACAGACGGGATCGATGGCCTGGCAGCCGGCATTACGCTCCCTGTCATGGTCTTTTTTGCCGTGATCGCCATCTGCAGCGGAAAGGGGACCCTTGCTTTGTTCCCGGCAAGTCTTGCGGCCGGGCTTTTGGCTTTTCTCGTTTATAATTTCCATCCGGCAAAGGTCTTCATGGGGGATACCGGTTCTCTCTTCCTGGGCGGCGCGGTTTGCGCTATGGCTTTCGCTTTGGATATGCCCCTCATCCTGGTTGTGGTTGGGCTTGTCTATATTTTGGAAACGCTCTCCGTGATTTTGCAGGTCGGCTATTTCAAGTTGACCCATGGAAAACGGATTTTCAAGATGACTCCGATCCATCACCATTTTGAACTTTGCGGATGGAGTGAAGTGAAGATTTTCACAGTATTTGTCTCTTTGACCCTGCTCCTTTGTGTGCTGGCTTATTTCGGAACCGTCGGCAGATTCGTATAATCGGAGGATGCACTTTTGAATATCGTTTTTACCTGTGGTGGAACGGCCGGTCATATCAATCCGGCCATTGCCCTGGCACAGCTTTTCCGGGAACGTCAGCCGGATTGCAGGATCCTTTTTATCGGCGGAAAAGGCGGCATGGAGGAGGATCTGCTTCCCCGGGCCGGCTTTGAACTGAAAACGGTAAAAGTCAGCAATTTCCAGAGAAAGATTTCTTTCTCCAATTTGATCCATAATTTGAAGGCACTCTATTATTTGGTGAGCTCGGCCGTTAAGGTTCGGAAGATTCTCAGGGATTTCCACGCGGATGTTGTTGTGGGAATGGGGGGCTATGCCTCCTATCCGGCCATGCGGCAGGGAGCAAGAATGGGGATCCCCGTTTTGGTCCACGAGGCAAATGCCATGCCCGGACTGACCACCCGGATGATCGCCCCTCACGCGGATAAGATCATGGTGGCCTTTGAGGAAAGCCGTAAGTTCTATCGGGATCCGGAGGAAGTTGCCGTTGTCGGTATGCCGGTTCAGGAAGCCTTCCTCAGAGCATCCAAGGAGGAAATGAAGGCAAAGCTTGGCTTGACGGGGAAGAAAGTCGTTCTGTCTGCCTGGGGCAGTTTGGGCGCCAGAGACATGAATCGGCAAATGGAAGAGTTTATCCGATTGGAATCCGAAAATCCCCAATTCTATCATATTCATTCCACGGGGAAGGATGCTGCCCAATGGATGCCCGAAGAGATCCGGGCTGAGGGTGTGAAGCTGGAAGAGCATCCGGAGTTGGATATCCGTCCCTACATATATAATATGACGGAACTGATGGTCGCCGCGGATTTGATGCTTTCCAGAGCAGGCGCATCATCCCTGAATGAGATTGCCGCTTCGGGAACGCCCGCCATTATTGTTCCTTCTCCGAATGTAACGGCGAATCATCAGGAAAAGAATGCCCGCATTTTAGGGGACCGTGGGGCTGCTGTGGTCATCCGGGAATCCGAATGCTCAGGAAAGCTTCTCTATGAGACTGCGGTGCAGATCCTGAATGATCCCGCCCGCATGGAGAGCATGAGCCGGGCTGCAAAGTCTGCTGCTGTTCCGGATTCGGCCGATCGGATTTATCAGTATATTATGGATGCAGTAAAAGGACATGTGAATGATAACTAGAGAATCGGGAGAAAAACATCATATTCGAAAGATTCCCGTTTATGCACAGGTGATTATTGTCGCGATCGGAGTCCTGATATTCCTGAGCATCTGTTTTCTCTGCTTTCAGATTCGGGAAGTCCGTGTCGTGGGGAATTACCTCTATACGGAGGAACAGATCATAGAAGCCTCCGGTATTTCTAAGGGCGAGAATCTTGCGGTTATCCAAAAGGCGAAGACCGCCGGGATGATCCTGAAGAATCTGCCCTTCATTGACCGCGTGCATATTGAACGGGTATTGCCGGACCAGGTCGTGATCTATGTCTCAGAGGCAGAATCCTCCTTCACGGTAAAGGATAAATGGGGGAATTATTACCTGGTGTCTGACGGCATTATCGGGGAAAAGCTGGATCTGCTTGCGGCAACGGGCTACCCGGAGGTGAAGGGCCTGAATCTCCTCACCCTGAAGGAAGGAGAAAACCTGACCTCCTGTGTACAGAATCCGGATGCGGTATCTGAGGCTATGAAGATTCTTTCTGCTTTGGATTCTTATGGCGTAACCGGCGGATTGAAGAGCATTAATGTTGAAGTCCTGATTGATATCTCCATGAACTATGGAGATTGCTATGATGTCTATTTCGGGGACATGAATGAGATCGATCGGAAGATCGCCTACTTTGTGGCGATTCTTCAGTCCTGGGGAATGGAAAAGACCGGCATGATCGATTTGACCTTTGATGCCGAAGATAATGCCAGATTCCAGCCCTATGAATAGTTCCTTGTTGAATTCCTTGAAGAATTCACAAAAATTTTATTGACCTTGTACCTCTTTTAGAGTACAATGCAGGAAGTATATACCCAAAAGTTTGGATATTAATAAAATAGGAGTGTTGAATATGGCTCAGAATTTTGAGGAAAGAGTTGTTGCCATTAAGGTCATTGGTGTTGGCGGTGCCGGCAACAATGTCGTCAATCGGATGATCTCCGGCGGCATGTCCGGTGTGGATTTCGTAGTTGTCAATACCGATAAGCAGGATTTGAATAAGTCTATCTGCGATAATAAGCTGCAGATCGGCGAGAAGCTGACCGGCGGAATGGGCGCAGGTTCCAAGCCCGAAATCGGCAAAAAGTCTGCCGAAGAGAGCAAGGAAGTCATTGCCCAGCTCCTGGAAGGCACGGATATGGTCTTCATTACTGCCGGTATGGGCGGCGGAACCGGAACTGGCGCAGCTCCGATTATTGCGGAGATTGCCCATGATGCAGGCATCCTTACCGTCGGTGTCGTCACCAAGCCTTTCCGTTTTGAGGGCAATAACCGTATGCGTCAGGCAGAAGCCGGTATCGCGGAGCTGGAAGGCAAGGTTGACTCCCTGATCGTCATTCCCAATGACCGCCTGAAATATGTAACCGATCAGAAGATCACCTTTGCAAATGCATTCGGAATTGCAGACGATGTTCTGAAGCAGGCCGTTGCCTCTATTTCTGAGCTTGTTGCCTATTCGGAGAAGGTTCTCATCAATCTGGACTTCGCGGATGTTTCCGCTGTTATGAAGGATGCCGGCCATGCCCACATGGGTGTCGGCGCTGCAACGGGTAAGGACAAGGCTGAGCAGGCTGCTATGTCCGCTGTTGCCAGCCCTCTGCTGGAGACCTCCATCAACGGCGCCACCGGTGTTCTTGTGAATGTGACCGGCGCCTCCGATATGACCTTGGAGGATGTGGAGACCGCTGCCAACATCGTTATGGAAGCTGCCAATGCAGATGCCAATATCATCTTTGGCGCAACCTTTAATGAGGATTTCCAGGATGAGATTCGCGTTACCGTGATTGCCACCGGCTTTGACGGCGCAGCCCCCGGCACTGCTCCCGAAGCTCCCCAGTTCCGTGCTCCCGTTCGTCCTGCCCAGGCTCCTGCTGCAGAGGGGAACGATGAGAACGATATTGACGAGATTTTCAAGATTTTCAACAAATAATCTTCGCTTGTACGAAGCGCGCCATCAGGCGCGCTTCTTTTTTTCCCTGTTTTCCATAGAATCCGGGAAATCACTGAGGAAGGGCTTGCCAAGCATTTCTGAAAATGCTATACTTATCGTGTATAATTTTGCGAAGATGAGGTTTCTATGGAAGAACCGCGTTATCATTTGGCGGGGGTTGTCCACGCCAGAGAAGAGACTATGGAGGATTTTGACGGTCCTCTGGATTTGATTCTTCTTCTTTTAAGTAAAAATAAAATGGAGATCCAGGATATTTCCATTTCCCTGATATTGGATCAGTATTTGGCTTTTCTGGAAGAGCAGAAAAAAATGGACATGGAAATTGCCAGTGAGTTTATTACCATGGCCTCCCATCTTATGCTGATCAAGACCAAAATGCTGCTCAGCTATTCGGAGCAGCAGGAGGCCATGAGCGAGATGGAACAACTGATTCAATCTCTGACGGAACGCCAGCAGCAGGAGGCCATGCGGGAGATTCGTTCTGCACTGCCCTTTATGGAGGAGCATAACTATACGGGAGCTTACAGCTTTGTCAAGGGTCCGGAGCCCTTTGAAGCGGACCAGACCTACCGCTACAGTCATGAGCCTTCGGATTTGCTCCTGGCTCTCTCTCAGATTTCGGAGAGAAGAGAACGGGCGCTTCCGCCGACCAGCCTGCAGTTTGTCGGTGTCGTCGGCAGAGAACCCTATTCCGTAACAAAAAAGACAGGGGAGCTTTTGAAGCGCCTTCTTGTCTGGGGTAAAGCAAAGTTCTCCAAGCTCTTTGAGGGAAGCAAATCCCGTTCGGAAATCGTTGCGACCTTCCTTTCCGTCCTGGAGCTTTGCAAAGTGCGTTCCCTTTTTGTCCGCACCGGTGAGGACGGGGAAGATGAAATTGAATTTATGAATATGCCGGAGCAATCGGAGGTGGAAGAATGAATTTGGATGAATTGGAGCGAATCCTGGAGGCGATTCTTTTTGCTGCGGGAGAGCCCATGGAAACGAAACATTTAGCCGCCGTAACCGAAAGCAGTGAGGATGATGTGGTCTCGGCATTGGAGAATATGCAGG
The DNA here is from genome assembly GCA_045640565.1 of Oscillospiraceae bacterium. Lineage (GTDB taxonomy): Bacteria > Bacillota > Clostridia > Oscillospirales > Oscillospiraceae > RGIG3159. Next base: position 10,222 of record JAZUFG010000052.1, read on the forward strand.
GCAGACTTGCCTTTGAGCGCCGGGGAATCCGGATTTTACGCTTGGAGGATTCCTGGCAGATGTGCTCTGATAAAGAGCAGGTCAGCTATGTGACCTTGGCCCTGGAGACAAGAAAGCCTCCCAAGCTCTCTCCGGCTCAGTTGGAAACGCTCACGATCATTGCTTATTACCAGCCTGCCACCAAGGCCTGCGTGGAGCAGCTTCGCGGCGTGGACAGCACCTACAGCATCAGCGCGCTGCTCACAAAAAAGCTGATCGCGGAGGCCGGAAGGCTGAATGTTCCCGGAAGGCCCATACAGTACAGCACAACACCGGATTTTCTCCGCTGCTTTAACCTTTCCTCTCTGGCGGATCTGCCGGAGATCTCCCTGGTTGAGCGGAACGGGGGAAAGCTGGCCCCTCAATTCAGCGAATTGAATCCCGATAATCAGATTTCCATGGATAAATTGATGGAGGAATCATCTCCGGAGGAAGAAAAGTGAAAGCTTTCTTGATCGTGATCGGTGTTCTCCTCTTTATCAATCTGCTGCCTATCGGAGCGCACATCCTCTTTGATGAATCCGGATTTCGCCTGAAGCTTGTTTTCGGGCTTTTGCAGTTCAGGCTTTTGCCGAAAAAGGAAAAGGCGCCCCCTCTTCCTGAACTGCAGGCGGAAACAAAGCCCGAAGAGGAGCCGAAGGAAAAGAAAGCCGAAAAGCCGGAGAAAAAAGAGAAGGTAAAGGAAAAAAAGCCGAAAGAAAAGAAGTCTCTCGGCGCTTTGATCGAGACCTACCTTCCCTGGGTCCGTTTGGCAGCAAAAGCGCTTTCGGATCTGCGCTGGCTGCCGCTGATTCGCAGGATGGATATCCGTGTTACCTTCGGCGGCGATGCCGGAACAGCTGCGCTTAACTATGGCAAAGCCTGCGGGATCATTGGAGCCGGCTTGGCCATCCTGCGCAGAAATCTGCGGATCCGCCGCTATCGGATCCATCCGGAGGCTGTAGAAGGGGAAAAGGGAATTCGTGTTTCTGCGGACGCAGTCATCACGCTTACCCTCGGCGGTCTCCTCTGTTATCTTGTGAAATATGCCCTTCGGGCACTCTCACTCTATATGAAATCAAAAAAACCGGGAAAGGCGGTAAAGAATAATGAACCATCCACTGTCTGAAATGATTACCTCAACGATGGAGAAACTCCAAACCTTAATTGATACCAATACCGTGATGGGGGATCCTGTGACTACTCCGGACGGGACCACAGTTATTCCCATTACCCGTGTTACTTACGGAATTGCCGGCGGCGGCAGTGATTTCACCACCAAGACCCAGAGAGGGAATTCTGCAAATCCCTTTGGAGGCGGTGCCGGTGCCAGTGTCACGGTTACTCCCGTTTCCTTCCTTGTGATCAAAGACGGCATATCCCGGATGATCCCTGTTGCGGAGCCTGCCAATACAACGGTTGACCGTGTAATTGAAAAGGCCCCCGAATTCGTGGATAAGATCGTGAATTTTGTTGAGAGCAAGAAGGGTTCGGATAAGGCATAAGGAATGCGGGAAAGGCTTCAGAAACTGATTGCATCGGCAGGGCTGTGTTCCCGCCGGCAAGCAGAACTTTGGATTTCAGAGGGGCGGGTTTGCGTAAACGGCAAAATGGCTTCTCTGGGAGAAAGTGCGGATCTCGCAGAGGATCTGATTGAAGTGGACGGGGCCGCCCTGAGAGCTGCCCCCAAACTTCGCTACCTTCTTTTGCATAAACCCAGAGGCTATGTGACCACCCTTTCAGATGAAAAGGGGCGTCCCTGCATTTCGGATCTTTTGAAGGATCTGGATGAGCGGGTTTTCCCGGTAGGCCGTTTGGATTATGATTCGGAGGGCCTGCTTCTCTGCACCAATGACGGAGAACTGGCGAACCGTTTGATGCACCCCTCCCACGAGATCCCGAAAACCTACCTTGTATGGGTGTCCGCTTATCAGGAAGGAGGGGAAGAACTCCTTTCAAGGTCCATTATTCTGGATGGCCGCCCGATTGCGCCGCCCACTGTCCGTTTGTGTGAACACTCGGAGAATTCTGCCCGATTTGAGATCACTATCCACGAGGGTAGAAATCGGCAGATCCGCAGAATGTGTGAAGCTGCCGGCATGAAGGTTACGCGCTTGCTGCGCATTGCCGAAGGACCGATTCGCCTGGGAAGACTTCCTAGGGGAAGCTATAGAGATTTGACAGCTGCGGAGCTTTCCGCACTAAAAAAATTTTGTTAATGGATTGCGGGCTGTCGGCAGCAGCCTCGCTTGTGTTGTTTATGAATTCTGATTTACTATCTCTCCTGCAGTCCCGTTATCCCTCTTTTTCCAAGGGCGGGAAGAAAATTTCCAATTATATTTTGGAATTCTATGATAAAGCGGCGTTTATGACAGCCGCAAAATTGGGCAAGGAAGTCGGCGTCAGCGAGTCAACAGTGGTTCGCTTTGCGTCAGAGCTGGGCTTTGACGGTTACCCGGCTATGCAGAAGACCCTGCGGGAGATGATATTAAATAAGCTGACTTCTGTTCAAAGGATGGAAGTCGCAAACGACCGTTTCCTGGACCGGGATATCCCGGGGATGGTTCTGCAGCAGGATATCGATAAGATCCGGGCGACCATGGAAAATCTGGATAGGAATGCTTTCCATGATGCGGTAGATACCATTATTGCCGCAAAGCATATCTACATTCTGGGTGTTCGTTCCTCTGCAACCATCGCGTTTTTTATGCATTTCTACTTCAACTATATGTTTGATAATGTCCGCATGGTCAATGCCTCCTCACCCAGTGAGGTCTTTGAGCAGTTTGCCCGTGTAGAGCCGGGGGATGTGATCATCACCATCTCTTATCCCCGCTATTCCCGCAGTGCTGTTCGCGCAACGGAGTACTGCAAAAAGGCGGGAGCCAAGGTGATCGCGATCACGGATAATCGCCGTTCTCCTGTGGCAGAGTTTGCGGATATACTTTTGATCGCTAAGATGGATATGGTCTCTTTGGTGGACTCCCTTGTTGCTCCCATGAGTCTGGTGAATGCCCTGGTTGTTGCCATAGGCCAGAAGAGGGAAGCGGAACTTTCCAGGACCTTCTCCAAGCTTGAAAAAATCTGGGATGAATACGAGGTCTACGAAAAAGTTGACAGCTGATATTATCGTAGTCGGCGGGGGAGCAGCCGGAATGATGGCTGCGGGAACGGCTGCCGAGGCCGGCAGATCCGTGCTCTTGCTGGAGCATAGCGAAAAGCTCGGAAAGAAGCTCTATATCACAGGCAAGGGCCGCTGCAATGTAACGAATTCCTGCGGCCCTGCAGAATTTTTGCAGAATGTGCCCCACAACGGCCGCTTCTTATATAGTGCCATCAATGCTTTTCCTCCGGAAAAGATGATGGCGCTCCTGGAACAGTTTGGCTGTCCGCTGAAGGTAGAGCGCGGAAACCGGGTCTTTCCGATTTCGGACCACTCCTGGGATGTCATAGATGCCTTGAAGCGCAGACTGAAGCATTTCGGTGTGAAGGTCATTTTCGGCAATGTCCGGGAGATTCTGCCGGAAGACGGCCTCTTTACGGTGAAGACTGATGGAGAGGATTATTCGGCCAAAGCTGTGATTTTGGCAACAGGCGGTCTTTCCTATCCCACAACAGGTTCGGACGGCAGCGGATATGCTCTGGCAGAGTCCTGTGGGCACCATAAAACGGAACTGCTCCCTTCCCTGGTTCCCTTGGTGGAAAAGGGGCATGACTGCGCCTCCATGCAGGGGCTGTCCCTGAAAAATATTTCCGTTCGCCTGCTGAATTCTAAAAATAAAGTCCTTTATGAGGATTTCGGAGAGCTGCTTTTTACCCACTTTGGCCTTTCCGGGCCTGTGATTCTTTCCGCTTCGGCCCACTGCGAATGGTCCGGTGAAAACAGGATTGAAATCGATTTGAAGCCGGCCTTGGATGATCAGAAACTGGAGGCCAGACTTTTGCGGGATTTAGGAGAGAGCCCCAATAAGGACCTTTCCGGGATTTTGGGGGGACTTTTGCCCCACTCCATGGTCCCCGTTTTTTTGAATCGCTGTGATCTTCCCGGGAATCTGAAGGCAAACGCCCTGAAAAAAGAACAGCGCAAAGCCATTCTGCATCTCATGAAGCATTTTGTCGTGGAGATTTTCGGACCTCGTCCGATTGATGAGGCCATTATTACCTCCGGCGGAATTGCTATTCGGGAAGTAAACCCCAAAACGATGGCTTCCAATCTTTGCCCCGGCCTTTATTTTGCGGGGGAGATTCTGGATTTGGATGCCTATACCGGGGGCTTTAATTTGCAGATTGCCTGGGCAACGGGCTATGCGGCAGGAAAGGCCGCAGCAGAATACTGTTAAGGAGAAGAAACTATGCCGTACGCAATTGCCATTGACGGTCCTGCCGGAGCAGGGAAAAGCACCATTGCAAGAAAGCTTGCCGAAAGGCTATCCTATGTCTATTTGGATACGGGCGCAATCTATCGCACGGTAGCCTACCATATGTCCCTTATGGGTGTTTCCCCTAAGGATCGGGACGGAGTTTCCCGTCTGATCGACGATGTGAATATCAAAATTCACTGGTCCGAGGACGGAAAGCAGCATATGCTGCTGAACGGGATGGATGTTACGGGAGAAATTCGCAGCCCGGAGATTTCCATGGGTGCCTCGGCAGTCTCGGCCTATCCTTTTGTTCGGGAAGTTCTTCTGGATCTGCAGCGCAATGTTGCCAAAGAAGAAAATGTCATCATGGACGGCAGAGATATCGGCACGGTTGTTCTGCCCGATGCGGACCTGAAGGTTTTTCTGACGGCCTCTGCCGCTGTGCGGGCACGGCGCCGCTGCAAAGAATTGGAGGAAAAGGGGACGCCTGTTTCCTTCGAGTCTGTTCTTTCCGATATTGAAAAGCGGGATGAGCAGGATCGTAACCGCCCGATTGCCCCTCTGCGCTGCGCTGAGGACGGCATCACCGTGGATAGTTCTGAGATGAATGTGGAAGAGGTAATCGATACGATTTACCGCCTTGCCGTTGAGAGAATCCCGGAGCTGCAGAAGAAATGAGAAAAGTATATCTTGCAGAGACTGCGGGCTTTTGTTTCGGAGTGAAGCGGGCAGTCGAGCTCGTGGAAGAAACGGCGCGTTCCGGAAAAGCTTCCGCAACCCTGGGCCCGATTATTCATAACCGCCATGTTGTGGATCGTTTTACCTCCATGGGGATTCGGGAATTGAATTCTCTTTCGGAGGCAAAGGATGGGGAAACCGTGATCATTCGCTCCCACGGTGTGGCAAGGTCGGAGTATGAGGAGCTGGAGAGAAGAGGGCTTGACTTCGTGGATGCGACCTGCCCTTTCGTGGAGCGCATTCACAAGCTGGTATCGCAGGCCGAAAAAGAGGGGAGTCAGCCTTTGATTTTCGGGCAGAAAGCCCATCCGGAGGTTATGGCGATTGCAGGCTGGTGTGAGCACCCGATCTGCATAGAGAGCCCAGAAGAACTGGAAGATTTACTGAACAGCAGCTCGGATTTGTGTAAAAAATCCGTTTCTGCGGTCTTTCAAACCACAAGTTCCCAGGATTTTTTTCAAAAATGTTCAAATATCTTAAAAAAAGAGTGTACAAATCCGAAAATCTTTGATACAATATGTGGAGCTACGGAAAAAAGGCAGGAAGAAGCAGCAGCTCTTGCGAAGCTTTGCGATGCTATGATCGTCGTCGGGGATTCCCTCAGTTCGAATACGAACCGTTTGGTATCCATTTGCCGTCAGTCCTGCAAGGATGTTTCTTTGGTAGATAATGCCTCGGAGCTGCATCCCTATCCCGCAGATATTACCATTGGCATCACGGCAGGCGCCTCGACGCCGGCGTGGATAATAAAGGAGGTCAAAAAGACTATGAGCGAAGAAATCAAATTTGAAGGTGCTGAGCAGTCCTTCGATGAGCTGCTCGAGCAGTCCATCAAAACTTTAAATACAGGAGATAAGGTAGTCGGAACAGTTTCGTCCATCAATGGCAACGAAGTCGGCGTTGAGCTGGGAACCAAGCATGCTGCATACATTCCCGCGTCCGAGCTGAGCAGCGATCCCAATGCCAAGGCAGAAGACCTGTTCAAGATCGGCGACGAGATTGAAGTCATCGTTACCCGTGTGAACGACGTTGAAGGAACCGCGCTTCTTTCCAAAAAGCGCCTGGATGCCGTTAAGGTTTGGGACGATCTGGCAGAAGCCCTCGAGAATAAGACTGCTTTGGAAGCTGTCGTTACGGAAGAGAATAAAGGCGGCATCGTTGCATCCTACAAGGGCAACCGTGTCTTTGTCCCCGCTTCTCAGACCGGCATTGCCAAGGGCGGCGAGCTGAGCTCCCTGCTGAAGCAGACTGTCAAGCTGAGAATCACCGAGGTCAACCGCGCACGCCGCCGTATTGTCGGCTCCATCCGCGATGTGAACCGGGAAGCTCGCAAGGCTGCTATTGACCAGCTTTGGAGTGAGATCGAGGTCGGCAAGAAGTATCACGGCACTGTCAAGAGCCTCACTTCTTATGGCGCATTTGTTGATATCGGCGGTGTGGACGGCATGGTTCATGTCTCCGAGCTGAGCTGGAATCGGATCAAGACTCCTGCTGATATTGTCAAGGTTGGCGATGAGATCGATGTCTTCGTCATTTCCTTCGATCCCGAGAAGAGAAAGATTTCCCTCGGCTGCAAGACTCCCGAGTCCAATCCCTTCACCATCTTCACTGAGTCCTTTGCAATCGGTGATGTCGTCAAGGTTAAGGTTGTTAAGCTGATGGACTTCGGCGCATTCGCAGAGATTATCCCCGGCGTTGATGGCTTGATTCACATCTCTCAGATCTCCGACCATCGGATCGCAAAGCCCGGTGATGTTCTTTCCGAAGGCCAGGAAGTCGAAGCCAAGATTATTGACATCGACACAGAGCATAAGCGCATTTCCCTCTCCATCCGCGCTTTGATGGAAGCTGCTGCTGAGGAAGAAGCTCTTTCCGAAGCTCCCGCTGAAGAAGCTGCTGCTGAGGAAGCTCCCGTTGAGGAAGCCCCCGCTGAAGAGGCTCCTGTTGAGGAATAATTGAGATTTGTTTTGGGCAGGTCCGTAAGGACCTGCCCATTTTTTTTGTAAAGGGGCTTGCTTTTTCCGAATCTTGCGCTATAATAGATTAGCACTCAATATTAAAGAGTGCTAATCCAAAGAATACTGAGAAAGAAGTGTTTTTCATGGCAAAGAAACAGTTTAAAACCGAGTCCAAGCGTCTGCTGGACATGATGATCAATTCTATTTACACACATCAGGAGATTTTCCTCCGTGAAATTATTTCCAATGCGTCCGATGCTATTGATAAGCTTGCCTATCTGTCTTTGACAGATTCTGGCGTGGGCTTGAGCCGGGACGATTTTGCCATTTCCCTTTTTGTGGATGAAGTAGCTCGGACCTTGACTGTCTCTGATAACGGTATCGGTATGAATCGGGAAGAGCTGGAGTCCAACCTCGGCACGATTGCCCGCAGCGGCTCAAAGAAGTTTAAAGAGGAAATGGAAGCCAAGGACGGCATTGATATTATCGGTCAGTTTGGTGTCGGTTTCTATTCTGCCTTTATGGTTGCGGATAAGGTCACGGTTCTTTCCCGCAAGTACGGTGAAGACCTGGGTTACCGCTGGACCTCCTCCGGAGCAGACGGTTATTCCATTGAAGAGGCCGAAGGTCTTCCCGTCGGTACCTCTGTGGAGATGCACTTGAAAGCTGACACGGAGGATGAGCATTTCTCCGATTATCTCAAGACCTGGCGTCTGCAGGACCTTGTGAAAAAGTATTCGGACTATATTCGCTATCCCATTAAGCTGGATATGGAGCGTTCCCGCGTCAAGGAAGGCACCGAGGAAAGCGATAAGCCGGAGTATGAAACTTATGTGGAGAATGTCACCCTGAATTCCATGGTTCCCATCTGGCAGCGTCCCAAGTCAGAGGTAAAGGACGAGGAGTATAAGGCATTCTATAAAGAGAGATTCCATGATTATGAGGATCCGCTTGCCATTATCCCCATCAGCGTTGAGGGTTCTGTGACCTATAAAGCCCTGCTCTTCATTCCTGCCCGCCTGCCCTATGATTACAATGCCAAGGAGTTCAAGAAGGATCTGCAGCTCTATTCCTCCGGCGTCATGATCATGGAAAACTGTGATGACCTGCTGCCGAATCATTTTGCTTTCGTGAAGGGCGTTGTGGATTCCCAGGATCTGAGCCTGAATATTTCCCGCGAAATGCTCCAGCATGACCGTCAGCTCAAGATCATTGCCAAGAATCTGGATAAAAAGGTCCGCGGAGAGCTTGCCCGTCTTCTGAAGGATGACCGGGAGAAATATGAGAATCTCTGGAATGCCCTTGGCCGCAGCATCAAGGTTGGCATGGTGGAGGATTACGGCTCCCGGAAGGAGGATCTGCAGGATCTGGTTCTTTTCTGGTCCTCCAAGAATGAAAAACTCACGACTCTTGCCGAGTATGTGGATTCCATGGGCGCGGAGCAGAAATATATCTATTATGCCTCCGGCGAAACGAAGGAGCATATTGCTGCACTGCCGCAGTTGGAGCGCCTGAAGGGCCGGGGCTATGATGTCCTCCTCTTTACGGATACGGTGGATGATTTCATTCCCGAAACCCTTCGAACTTACAAGGAGAAGGAATTCCGCAGCATCTTCTCCGATGATCTGGGCCTGGATTCCGAGGAAGAGAAGAAGGCAATGGAGGAACAGCAGGAGGCCGATAAGGACTTCCTGGATTTCCTGAAAGAGGCGCTGGAGGGCAAGGTCAAGTCTGTTGTCCTGACGGCAAATCTTGGCTCTCACGCGGTTTCTGTCCGTCCGGATGGCGGCATGACCTTTGAAATGGAGAAGTATTTTGCAAGAGTGCAGCCGGATATGCCCATGAAGGCTGACCGCATTCTGGAACTGAATCCGGAACATCCCGTCTTTGCTGTCCTGAAGGAAGCCAAAGAAAAGGATCCCGAGAAGGCAAAGCGTTATGCCAAGCTTCTCTACAATCAGGCTCTCCTGCTTGCGGATCTTCCGCTGGAGAATCCTTCCTCCTTTGCGGATGAGATTTGCGCGCTGATGCAGTAAGAAGATGGAAATACAGTGCCGGGAACTCCCGGCACTGTTGTTTTTTTCTTGCTTCAATGGTATAATTCCCTCGGGTGATAGGAATGGATTGCGAAAACTGTTGGTATTATGACTATGACGAAGAATTTGATGACTATGTCTGCCTGCAGAATTTTGATGAAGACGAGATGGAAAGAATTCTCCGCAGCGGACGCTGTCCTTATTTCATGAAAGGCGATGAATACACCGTCGCGCATAAACAATAATCCATCGAATAAGAATAGTATTACGGAAATGATCTTATGAATAATCCGATTGATCTCATTATGGAGTCCGTTTCCTCCTATTTTCAGAGCAGCGCGGTTTTATCATCCGTGCTGATGGAATCGCTGCGCTATTTGCTCCCTGCCTTGGCTTTTCTGATCCTCCTCCGCTGTGCAAGGTCCATGCTGACCCAGCAGCGCCAGCCGGAGCTTTGGGCCTGGCTTACGGTGAATGGGGAAGTCTCCGTGCCCATAACCCATTGGGAGAATATGCTCGGGAGGAATCCCCGTTCGGACATTGTTTTGAATGATAAAACAGTTTCCCGTTCTCACGCGGTTTTGACCCGTTATGATGACGGAAGCTGGTCCATCAGTGATATCGGTTCCCGGGGCGGCATTCGCGTCAATGGGAACAAGACCTCTTTTCAGGCCATAAACTACGGGGATACCGTCACGCTGGGTGCCTTGAACTGTCGTCTGGAGCCCGTCACAGAGGAAGAAGCCAGAGAACAAAAGGAAAATAGGATACCTCCGAACCGTCGGGTCCGTCCTCTGGCGACCTTGATTTTGCTCTCGGCCTTCCAGTTTTTTACCATGCTGAAGCTCTATGCCGGTGTTAAGGCAGAAGATTTGAGCCATGTTACTCTGGGCTTTCTTTCCCTGATTGCCATTTCTTGGCTGCTGTTTCTGATAGCAAGGATTTCCCGCAGAAGCGGATTTGAGCCGGAGATTCTGGCCCTTTTCCTCTGCACCATGGGTATGGCGATCCTAGCCTCCGCGGCTCCCCAGAGTATCGAAAAGGAGCTTTTGGCGATTCTGGCCGGATTGGCGATCTTCCTTTTCCTCGGCCTCTCTCTCCGTTCCCTGGAGAGGGCGAAAAAAATCCGCTATCTTGTGGCAGCCGCGGGAATCGGACTGCTGCTTGTCAACCTGATTTTTGGTCAGGTCTATAATGGCGCAAAGAACTGGATTCAGTTGGGCTCCTTCTCTTTTCAGCCCTCGGAGTTGGTCAAGGTTTGCTTTGTCTTTGTGGGTGCATCCACCCTGGAGCGAGTCGTTGCGCGCCGGAATCTGATTGCCTTTATCGCCTATTCCGGAGCAGTTTGCCTCTGTCTGGCCTTTATGAGCGATTTTGGCGCTGCTCTGATTTTCTTCATCGCCTTCCTGGTGATCGCCTTTATGCGTTCCGGCTCTTTTGCCGGCCTTGCTCTGGCATCTGCTGCCACAGTTTATGCGGCAGCTTTGGTGCTGAAATTCAAGCCCTATGTTCTTTCCCGTTTTTCCGCCTGGGGGCATGTTTGGGATTTTGCCACGGAACCCGGCGGCTATCAGCAGACCCGGGCTATGATGTGCATTGCCTCCGGAGGCCTCTTCGGTCTGGGGGGCGGCAAGGGCTTTATGAAATATGTGGCAGCCTCGGATACGGATCTGGTCTTTTCTTTGATTTCAGAGGAGTGGGGCCTGGTTTTGGCGCTTTTGACCGTTCTGGCCCTTCTGATTCTGGCTGCCTTTGCTCTGCGTTCTTTGCTGATGGGTCGGAGCTGCTTCTATAGCATCGGCGCTATTTCCGCTGTAACGATCATGTTGGTTCAGGCAATCCTGAATGTTTTCGGAACGGTGGATTTGCTTCCACTGACCGGCGTGACTTTCCCCTTTGTGTCCAACGGCGGTTCCAGCATGATGGCTTCTTGGGGCCTGCTGGCCTTTATTAAGGCTGCAGATACCCGGGCAAATGCCTCCTTTGCCATTCGGCTCAGAGAAAGGGGGCGCACGGAATGAATCGTGTTACGCGCAGAGCAAGATTATTGCTGATTTTTATCCTTGGGATTCTGCTGGGACTTTTCGTCTTTGTCATTCGCTATATGCAGAAAGGGGAGGAGTGGGTGACATTCCCCGGAAGTCCCCATATTTATTCTTCGGGAAATCTCTCCCTGGGGGTGGTCACGGATAGGAGCGGAACGCTGCTTTTGGATGCCGAGGGGGGAAGAACATTTTCCCCGGATTACTCTCTGCGGAAATCCGTTATTCATGTCCTGGGAGATCGGGATGGCTATATCTCGGCGCCGCTTCTTTCCCACTATGCTGGGCTGCTGCTGGATTATGACAGCGTGGATGGCATTTCCCGTTCCTTGGATAAGGAGAGAGTTTCTGCCTTGACCCTCTCTGCGAAAGCCCAGAAAACGGCGCAGCAGCTCATGGAGGGAAAAAGAGGCGTCGTGGCCGTTTATAACTATCGGACAGGCGAGACCCTCTGCCTGCTTTCTGCCCCCAATTACGATCCGGATAATGTCCCGGATATTGAGGGGGATGAGAGCGGTGTCTATGAGGGAGCCTATGTGAATCGCTATTTCAAGTCCTCTTATACGCCGGGCTCTATCTTTAAGATCATCACCCTCTCGGCAGCCCTGGAAAACCTGGAGCATCCGGAGGAGCTGACCTTCCACTGTGAAGGCTCCTGCATTATCGGGGGCGAGGAGATCATTTGCTCCGGCATTCACGGGGATGAGACGCTGATGGAGGCCTTCTCCAATTCCTGTAACTGCGCTTTTGCGGAACTGACGGCAATGATCGGGCCGGAAGTTCTGACCCGCTATGTGGAAATGAGCGGTCTGACGGAGTCCTATGATTTGGAGGGCATTACGGTTAAGGCAGGGAACTTTGACCTGCAGAATGCCTCCAAGGGCAGCGTTTCCTGGGCAGGCGTCGGCCAGTATACGGACCTGGTGAACCCCTGCAGCTATTTGACCTATATGGGAATGATAGCAGGGAACGGAACTGCCGCCAGACCCTATCTGATGAAGGAAATCACTCTGGATGGCGAGAGCAGTTATTCTGCCGAAGGGGAATTTCTTTCCTGCCCCCTGAAAGCTTCCACCATGAGTCAGATTACGGAGGGCATGCGGAACAATGTGCTTTATAAATACGGTCCGGAATACTTCCCGGATCTGAAGGTCTGCGCAAAGTCCGGCACGGCAGAGACTGCAGAGGATAAGGAACCCAATGCCATGTTCGCCGGTTTTATTGATGATGAAGAGTATCCGCTTGCCTTCTTCGTTGCGGTGGAAGAGGGCGGTTATGGCTCCTCCACGGCGGCGCCCATTGCAGGCCGGGTCCTTCAGGTTTGTGTGGATGTCATGCAGGAGGAAAGAGGCTAGAAAAGCTCTTTTCTTCCGCTCCCTTTGCTTGACATCAGTGGTATAATATTAGAAAATCTGCCCGAGTGGCGTGAATAGGTGGTTCTTATGGCAAAAGAGAAAAAAGTTGAGCAGATCACAGATATGGAGGTCGACTTTACCCAGTGGTATACAGATATCTGCAGAAAGGCCGAATTGGTCGAGTATGCGTCTGTCAAGGGCTTTACGATTCTTCGTCCCTATGGCTATGCCATTTGGGAGAATATTCAGAGACTGATGGATGCCGAGTTCAAGAAGACCGGGCATCAGAATGTGGCAATGCCTGTTTTGATTCCGGAAAGCCTCCTCAAAAAGGAAAGCGAGTTGGTGAACGGTTTTGCTCCCGAGGTTGCCTGGGTCACCCACGGCGGCAGCGAGAAGCTGGAGGAGCGCCTTGCGTTCCGTCCCACCTCCGAGACCATGTTCTGCGACCACTGGCATAATGTTCTCCAGTCCTATCGGGATCTTCCCATGCTCTATAACCAGTGGTGTTCTGTCATTCGCTGGGAAAAGACCACCCGTCCCTTCCTGCGTTCCAGAGAGTTCTGGTGGCAGGAGGGCCATACCATCCATGAAACCGCAGAGGAGGCCCAGGCCGAGACCGAGCAGCAGCTCAACTGCTATGCGGATTTCTGCAAAAATGTTCTTGCCATGCCTGTTGTGAAGGGCAGAAAGACGGATAAGGAAAAGTTTGCCGGTGCGGAAGCCACTTATACCATCGAATGCATGATGAAGGACCGCAAGGCTTTGCAGGCCGGAACCTCCCACTATTTTGGGGATAAATTCTCCCGCGCCTATGATGTTACCTTCACAGGAAGAGATAACAAGCTGCAGTATCCTTTCCAGACCTCCTGGGGCACCACGACCCGTCTGATCGGCGCCGTGATCATGACCCACGGTGATAATAACGGCCTGGTCCTTCCCCCGAAGATCGCTCCGATTCAGATCGTCATTCTTCCCATTGCCATGCATAAGGTTGGCGTTCTGGATGCAGCCAAGTCCCTGAAGAACCGTCTGGAGCTTGCCGGCTACCGTGTCAAGCTGGATGATTCGGATAACTCCATGGGCTGGAAGTGCGCAGAGTATGAGATGAAGGGCGTTCCCCTCCGTGTGGAGATTGGTCCTCGGGATTTGGAAAACGGCCAGTGTGTCTTGGTCCGCAGAAACGACGGCGAAAAGAAAGTCATTACTTTGGATGAGCTGGAGTTTGCGGCAGGGGAGCAGCTGGAAGCTGTCCATACCATGCTCTATGATAAGGCTCTCAGCAATATGCAGGAGAACACCTACGCAGCCTATTCTCTGGAAGAGGCTAAAAAGCTTCAGGAAGAGCACGGCGGCTTCATCAAGACCATGTGGTGCGGCGACCTGGAATGTGAGCTGAAGATGAAGGAAGAGGCCGGCATGTCCTCCCGCTGCATGCCTCTGGAGCAGGAAAATCTTTCCGATGTCTGCCCCATCTGCGGCAAACCCGCAAAGCACTCCATCTATTGGGGTATTGCCTATTAACAGCATCATACGAACTCAGGAGCAGTCCGCAAGGGCTGCTCCTTGTTTCGTTTTGCTGATATATGAATACCCTTCCTTTTCGGCTTTCAGACTGCCGGGAAAGGAAGGGCTTTTTATTCGATTTCTTGGGGTAAAGTATCAAACAGCTCGCAGGAAAAGAACTCTCCTAAAGAGATATCTAATCCGTCACAAAACTTTTTGATTGTTGTGATGGATATTTCTCTTCTGTCTTTGCTCAGCATGCTGTACGCAGTTGATGGCGTCACACCGGAACGGGCTGCCATTTCGTTGATGGTAATTTTCCTTTCTTGGCAAAGCTCTTGAAAGCGTCTAACAACACAGTCTTTCACTGGCATGGAATCACCTCAGTGAAAGCATAAAATATTTTACGCATTTGCGTATACGCACTTGCGTAATGAAATAAAATATTTTATAATCGTTACATTGCTGTATAATGTTCATTTTTACGATAAAAATCAGGTTTTGGAGGATAAAAATATGTCTCAGCTTATTGATGTTATCAAGTACGAAGGCGATAACAGCACCTTTATCTGGAAACACCCCTGCGAAGATTTTAACTCCTTGACCCAGCTCATTGTTCACGAGTCTCAGGAGGCGGTCTTCTTCCTGAACGGCCAGGCTTTGGACCTTTTCGGAGCCGGCCGCTATACCCTGGAGACCCAGAATATCCCAAAAATCGGAAAGGCCCTGAACCGTCTGGCAGGGGATGAGACCCCCTTCCATTGCGAAGTCTATTTCATCAACAAAACCACCCAGATGGCCCTGAAATGGGGAACCGACAGCAAGGTCCGCTATGTGGACCCGGATTCCGGCATTCCCATTGAATTGGGTGCCAGCGGCAGTTTGAATCTGCAGGTGGAGGATAGCCGCAAGCTCCTTGTTAAGCTGGTCGGAACAACCAACGGGATCGCCTGGGATTCCGAGCCCTCTTCCTTTACCAAGTCCCTGATTTCTTCCTTCCGCCCCCTGATTTCCACGGCGGTGAAGTCAAACCTCTCCCAGGCGATCAAGGCAGAGGAGTTTGACATTCTGGAAATCGATGAACATCTGGAATCTCTTTCCGCAGCTCTGTTGAAGAAGATTCAGCCCGGCTTTGGGGAATACGGTCTTTATATTCCCCAGTTCTATCTTTCCACCGTGGTTCTCCCGGAAGAGGATCCGAATTTCCGAAGACTGAAGGAGCTCCATACCATTTCCCTCCAGACCCGCATGGCCCGGGCGGAAGCCACGGTCCTTTCCGCAAAGGCCCAGGCGGAGGCAGAAGTCACGGCTGCCCGCAGAGCGGTGGAGATGGAAAAGCAGACCACCCAGACCGAGATTGCCCGCAGAGAAGCAGAGCGGGAACTGATCAAAGCCCAGGCAGAGGCCACAGCCGCCAAGATGGCAGGCTTTGCAGAAGCGGAAGTCATGGCAGCCCAGGGCGTGAATAAGAAGGATTATATTCAGGCGGAGGTCCAAAAGGCCTATGCCGAGGGCCTTGGCAATATGGGCTCCGGCTCCGGAGGCGGTTCCGCAGCGGGTGACTTGATGGGCATGATGGCCGGCCTTAAGATGACCGGCGCTGCTTTGGACCAGATGGGCATGGGAACAAATCTTTTTGGCCAATCTGTCCCGTCTGCCCCTTCCACAGCTCCCCAGGGCTCCAATGACATGGCTTCCTTCAAGGCTAAGGTGGATAAGCTGACCCTCATGAAGGAATCCGGCCTGATCACCGAAGAAGAATTTGCAAGCATGAAATCCGAATTGCTCAAGAGCATTCTTTAAATAATGGAAGGGAGATTCTATTATGGCAGTTTTTAAGTGTAAGATGTGCGGCGGCACCATAGAGTTTGAACAGGGTGCCACGGTTGGCGTTTGTGATTCCTGCGGTTCCAAGCAGACATTGCCCCGTCTGGATGATGACCGAAAGGCCAATCTCTATGACCGTGCAAACCATTTCCGCCGGAATAACGATTTTGATAAGGCTATGGGCATCTATGAGCAGATCCTCAATGAGGATAATACGGATGCCGAAGCCTATTGGTCTCTCGTTCTTTGCCGTTACGGTATTGAGTACGTGGAAGACCCTCAGAGTCACAAGAGAATTCCCACAGTAAACCGTGCACAGTTTACCTCTATCTTTGCAGATGAAGACTATAGGTCTGCCTTGAATTATGCGGATATTTATCAGAAGGGCATCTATGAAGAGGAAGCCAAGACCATTGACGAGATCCAGAAAGGAATCCTGGAGATTTCCTCCAAAGAAGAGCCCTTTGATGTCTTTATCTGCTATAAGGAAAGCGATGCAAACGGAAGAAGGACTCAGGACAGCGTCCTTGCCACGGATCTTTATCACCAACTGACACAAGAGGGCTTTAAGGTTTTCTTCTCCCGTATTACCCTGGAGGACAAGCTCGGCACAGCCTATGAGCCCTATATTTTTGCAGCCCTGAACAGCGCAAAGGTCATGGTGGTTTTGGGTACAAAGCCTGAATATTTCAATGCCGTATGGGTCAAGAACGAGTGGAGCCGCTATCTTGCCCTGGTGAAGAATTCCAATGGCAAGAAGATGCTGATTCCTGCCTACCGGGATATGGACCCTTATGACCTGCCCGAAGAATTTTCTCATCTGCAGGCTCAGGATATGTCCAAGTTGGGCTTTATGCAGGACTTGATTCGTGGTATCAAGAAAATTCTCTCCGCGGAAGAACCGAAAGCAACCGTAAAAGAAACGGTCGTAGTGAATCAAGGAACAGCAAACGCAGCACCTCTCTTGAAGCGTGCCTTCATGTTTTTGGAAGATGGCAATTGGAAAGAAGCAGACGAATACTGCGAAAAGGTTTTGGATCAGGACCCGGAGAATGCCGAAGCGTATCTTGGGAAACTTATGGCAGAGCTCCACACTAGGACCCGGGATACATTGAAAGACAACGCAGAGCCTTTTGAGAATAATAATAATTACAGTAAAGCCTGTCGTTTTGATTCTGTGATTGCAGAAAAACTGCATGCAGATATCGTATTTATAAAAGAACGAAACGAAAACACCCGTTTGACGGGCATTTATAACAAAGTGGAAAAGGCCATGAATGCGGCGAATACGGAAAGTGCTTTCAGAGCCGCTGCCGATACGTTTGCTTCAATTCCCGGCTTCAAAGATGCAGATACGCTGGCACAGCAATGCCTTGAAAAGGCAGAGATTCTCCGCATGGATTCTATTTATGACCAGGCAAAGTATAAGATGACCGGAAAAACAATAGTTGCTGGGTATGAGGAGGCCTTGAAACTCTTTGCCACCATATCCAACTGGAAGGACTCCAAAGAGCAGATTTCTATTTGCCAGGAAAAGATAGCGGAAATCAAAGCAAAGGAAGAAGCCGACCGTCTGGAAGCAGAGCGCCAAGCGGAAGAACGCCGTATTGCGGCTGAAAAGGCAGCCAAAAAGCGTAAAAAGGCATTTACCATCGGCACGCCCATTGTTGCGGTATGCATAGCGTTTTTGTTTATTCTGGAAACTGTTATTATTCCGAAACGAAAGTATAATACGGCAATGTCATTGGTTGATTCCGGTGATTACGATTCAGCATATGCATTGCTGGAAGAAATAGGAAATAGTGAAGCCATAGCTGCCAGCAAGTATGACAGAGCAATAAGACTTATTGACTCCGGCGATTATGAACCTGCTTATATGCTCTTGAACGGCCTTGGATATAAAGACAGCAACGAAAAATTAAATAACATAAAACCTCAATATCAGCAAATTATTTTAGGCAAAGCAAACGTTGGTGACATTGTATATTTCGGCGCATACGAACAAGATAACAACACGTCAAATGGGAAAGAAGACATTGAGTGGATCGTTCTTGCAAAAGAAAACGGGAAAGTCCTTGTTATCAGTAAATATGCGCTTGACTGCCAACAGTACAACACTTCATACATTGATGTGACTTGGCAAGGCTGTTCGCTCCGCAAATGGATGAACAACATTTTCATAAGCGAAGCATTTGGTTCGCAACATCAAGAAATGATTTTAGATACAAATGTGCCCGCCGATAAAAATCCGAATTATACTACGAATCCCGGCAATGCAACAACGGACAAGGTGTTTTTGCTCAGCATCGCAGAAGCGGAAAAGTATTTTACGACAGACGAAGCCCGCAAATGTGCCCCAACTGCTTATGCAAAGGCGCAAGGTGCATATACGAGTGATAGTAATAAAACAGCAAGTGAAGTCGGATCGTAGCCATGTCGTTCTGTGAGC
>JAZUFG010000053.1:0-20925 GCA_045640565.1 Oscillospiraceae bacterium
CACAGAGTTAAACCGAGATCTTGTGAACAGACTCATCCAAAGAATAGAAGTCCATAACAACGATAAATACGACGGTCACTGTCACGTAAAGGTGGATATCTATTTTACCGGAGCAGGAATCATCAATATCCCGACAGAACAAGAACTCCTGCGGCTGATGGATGAAATCCGTAACAACAGACCCAATGAGCAATCCGCATAAACGCGGAAACGGTGCAGCCCCCTTTGGGGGCTACACCGTAACCTACATAAAAAACTTCCTTACGTGGCTGTCGCTAAATAGACTCTGCTTTTTGGTGTACGGAAATACGGATTATTTCATCTTCTCTCTGCAAGACTTTGCAACGACTCCGGAAAGGACGATTAAAGCCAAAGCATTGGGAATTACAATGAAATTGTTGAAGAGATCCTGAAGCTCCCAAACCAGATCATTGGACATCAGGGTTCCCATAAAGACAAAGGCGATAGCGATGATCATATAAACCGTAACGGCAATCTTTCCTGCTTTCTCACTCTTTCTGCCAAAGAGCCACTGAACATTGACCTTGCCAAAGAGATTCCAGCCAAGAACTGTGGAAAAAGCGAAGAAAAGCAGACAGACAGCTACAAACTTGGCGCCCAGGCTTTCCCCGAAAACCGTGCCAAAAGCGTTCTGGGCCAAATTGGACTTCCCGATGGTCTCCGTCACAGCACCGACATATCCGGCAGCCAAGGGGCCATCCTTGGTGTAAAGCGTAGAAATGATAACAAGAGCATTCAGGGTCAACACCACAAAGGTATCCACAAAGACACCGATCATGGCAGCCACACCCTGGTCGTGCGGGTGCTCGACCTGAGCAAGAGCGTGGGCATGAGGTGTGGAACCCATACCAGCCTCATTGGAGAAGAGGCCTCTCTTTGCGCCCTGGGAAACCGCTTCCTTAAGAGCCGTACCGACAGCACCGCCGATAATAGCCGAAGGATTAAACGCATACTTGAAGATCATTCCGATCGTCGTGGGAATATAACGAATACGGCAGGCCAAAACGACCAGGCCTCCCAAAAGGAAGACAGCCGCCATGACCGGAACCATTTTCTCCGTAACAGCAGCCAGGCGGCGAATACCGCCCAAAAAAATGATTGCACAAATCACAACAAGGAAGAGACCGATGATCCAGGAAGGAATACCAAAGGCCGTTTCCAATGTAGAACCGATGGAGTTGCTCTGAACCATACATCCGATGAAGCCCAAAGCCAAGATAGCGGAAACCGCAAAGAAGCCGGCAAGGAACTTGCCGAAAGTTCCCTTAAAGGCAGTGGTGATATAGTAAACAGGACCGCCGTAAATCTGGCCTTTTTGATCCGTTACTCGGGTCTTAATAGCAAGGGTCGCTTCCGCATAGATGGTGGCCATGCCGAAAAAGGCGATAACCCACATCCAGAAAATAGCGCCGGGACCGCCGGTCAAAATTGCACCGGAAGCGCCTACGATGTTACCGGTACCGACCTGTGCTGCAACTGCCGTTGCAAAAGCCTGGAAGGAAGACATTCCGCTTTCCTTCTTTTCACCGCGGAGCTTCATGCCGCCGAAAACCTTCCGCATGCCTTCTCCAAAGCAGCGGACTTGGACGAACTTGGTTTTGATTGAGAAAAGCAGCCCCACAAGAATCAGCAAAAATACCAAAACATAGTTTGACAGGGCCCAATTCAACTTGCTGACAATAGGGTAGAGAAAATCTTGGATCGCTTGCATGGAAAATCTCCTTTCAATGCGCTGCCAAGGGAAAGAAAAAAGCCGTTCCCCGGACAGCTCCGGAGAAAACGGCAGACACGCAAAAGGCGCGGAATATTTGTCTGCTCTGTCCTTTTGCCTGAGAGTTTCGGCCTAAGCCTTGCCCCTTCGGCACCTGACCGGATGTCAGGATTCTCCAGAGTATCCTCCGCCACCGGTCAAATCCCGGCACTTCATCGGATGGGACATATCATACTCATTTTTTTTGAATTGTCAAGTTTTTTCGTCAATTATTATCCTTTGAAAAAGGATTTTTCAAAGGACTGTGAGTCAATAATCGACCCGAGTCAGGCAAAGGCCCTGGGGCGGTGCTGTGGGGCCGGCCTGCTGCCGGTCCAAAGATGCCAAAATCTCCGGAATCCTATCCGGGGCAATTTCCCCCTTTCCGACCTCCAAAAGCGTTCCCGTCATGATCCGGACCATGTTCTGCAGAAAACCCGTGCCATGAAATTTCAGGGTGAGCAGAGAGCCCTTCCGGGCAATCTCAATGGAATCCACCACCCGAACTGTGGACTTCTTAAACTTTGGATTTCCGCAAAAGGCTTTATAATCGTGGGAACCGGTCAGGTAGGCGGCTGCCTTTTTCATTTTCTCCAGATCCGGCTGAAAGTCCAGCACCGTCAGATACTTGCGGTTAAAAACCGGCTTAGTCTCTCCGCAGAAGCAGGTATAAGTATAAAGCTTCCCCGCAGCGTTATAGCGGGCATGAAAGCGGTCCGAGGCAATACTGACCTCATCCACACAAATATCTTCCGGGAGATAGTGATTGAGATAATCCCGGATCTCCTCCGGATTCATGGGCGTCTCCAAGTGGGTGCTGGCCACCATGGCCTTTGCGTGAACGCCGGCATCCGTCCTCCCGGCTCCGAAAATCTCCACATCGGAATTCGTCATCCTGGAGAGAACAGCTTCCAGTTTCCCCTGAACGGTGTCTTTCCCCGGCTGCCGTTCCCAGCCGAAATAGCGGGTCCCATCATAACAGATCAGCAGTTTATAGTTTTTCACATTATCCCTCCCCAGCTTCCACGAATCCCAGGATGATAATACCCAAAATAACCAAAGCAATGGCTCCGTACTGTTTCTTTGTAAGATGCTCCCCCAAGGAAAGCCTGCCCAGGAGAAGACTTGCCACGCAATAGCTTCCGACAAGAGGGGCCGCGGCAACGCTATTGCCGCTGAGAGCATAGACATAGGTCATTTGTCCGGCTGTTTCCATCACAGCGGCGATGAAGCGGTTCTTTTGCCCGGAGATCTTCAGCCTTTCCTTTTTTATGATTACGAGATAGGCCAAAAGAAGCAGCGCTGCCAAAAAGAAGGTCAGCTGATAGGAAACATTTGCTGTATCCTCCAACGTTTCCTCTGTCACGCCTCTTAATGGCGAACAGGAAAAATCGTCCAGATACAGCCCGTCAAAAAAAGTCCCCAAAGAATCAATGACGCAGTAAGTCAGGGGAATCAGGATAGCAGGCAGGCCTCTTTCATAGCGTTTCTCATTGGGCAGCGTCTTTTTTCTCTCCTCATTGCGCTCCAGAATCCCCAGGAACACCACTCCGGCGGTAATCAGGACAATGGAAACAACAGTCCAGAATCCGGGAAGCGTTTTGAGAAAAATCATCAGCAGCAGCGCAGTAACCGCCCCACTGGCATTCTGAACGGGAGAAGCAATCGACAGCTCCAGATAACGAAGGCCGTAATATCCAACCACCATGGAGAGAATATAACAGAGGGAAACCGGCAGATAAATAAGAAGATTTATAATCTGATAGTGTAATCTCCCCGTCAGGAGGGTATAGAGCGCAGCGAGGCCCATCACAAGGCCGACGATCATTGCCGTTTTCAGATGGCTGCAGGAATCGGCAGGATCGTTACCCTTTTTATAGTAGAGATCCGCGCCGCCCCATGCAAAAAATGTCACCAAAGCAAATAAAAACCACATATCAGGCTCCCAAAAAAGCTTTCAAAAAAGTTATCGCTCCGGATACGATCAAAAATGCATAAATACACTTTTTCATAACCGCAATATTCAGCTTATTTACAATCTTTCCGCCGATCCAACTTCCGACCAGGATCCCGGCCAAAGCGCAGCATATGGGAAAAATCATACTTGCAGTTATGATCCCGGCAAAAATTCTCACTGCCAACAGATAGAGATTCGTCACCGTAAAGGTGGCATCCAGTGTTCCCAGATACTCCTCTTTGCTTTTCGTTATCCCTAAAAAATAAAGGGCCAGCGGGGGCCCGCCGATGCTGAAAAATCCGCCCAGAATTCCGCCCAGAACGCCGCAGACAATTGCCGCAGCCGGGCCTCTCTTCAAGGTAAACTTCCCCGCAGCAAAAAGAAAATAGATCCCCAGAACGACCAAAGCAGCACCAAGGCCCATTTTCATTGCTCGGACATCGGCCGCGAGGCTGATCCGAACACAGAAGGTGCTCACCAAAAGATAGATTACGAGAGGCAGAACCATCATTTTCCACTGGATCTGCCTGCGGTAACGGCGGGCAATGGATATCGCCAGTGCACCCCCCGTTGCCCCGGATATCCCCGCAGCCTCTACAAGCGGATAGAAGGAAGGCATGAAGAGCATATTTACAATTCCGCCGCCAAAGCCGGTAACTGCCTGAATACAGCCGGAAAAAATCGCAAGGAACCCAACAATTAACCCATTTATCATAATATGCTCCAAAGCCTTTTTACTGGACTGATTATAGCATGCGCACCTTTCTTTCACAAGATAGAAAGTGCTAAAAGAAAATGAGATGAGAAAAATAAGATTTAGGTTGACAAAATGAACATTCCCCCTTATACTGTTTGCAATTGAACAGGGCATGATAGAGGCGCGGATGCCATCAGTATCGCCGGAAGCCGCCGGGAAGCGGGGCGTGAAAGGGTCATCTGCCGAAGAGTTGAATGGATTCCCGTTCTTCAACATCTGGGCCGTCGGAGAATATCCGCCGGACTGTCGCGCAAGCGGAGAGCTGTCGGTGATTGTGGTTTCGTTTTATTGTCATGGACAGGCAACTCTGTTCATGACATTTTTATTTTAGGAGGCATGAGATTCATGCAATTTGCAAACACCTTTTGGGCTTTGGTCCCGCCCCTCATCGCCATTGCCTTGGCGTTGATAACCAAAGAGGCCTATTCTTCCCTCTTCGTGGGCATCGTAGTCGGTGCGCTTTTCATTAACGGCTTTGCCCCTGTTGCAACTCTGGACACCATCATCAATGATGGCTTCTCCACTGCTATCGCAGATAATGCCGGCATTTTCGCTTTCCTGGTCATGCTTGGCATCCTTGTTGCTCTGGTGAACTCCACCGGTGCCGCCAGCGCCTTCGGCAAATGGGCTTCCAAGAGGATCCGCTCCCGTGCCGGCGCTCTGATCGCCTCTTTCATTTTGGGCGTTCTCATCTTCATCGACGACTATTTTAACTGTCTGACCGTCGGCTCCGTCATGCGGCCCCTCTCCGATCAGCAGAAAATCTCCCGGGCAAAGTTGGCTTTCATTATTGACGCCACCGCCGCTCCCATTTGCATGATTGCTCCCGTGTCCTCTTGGGCAGCCGCCGTTTCCGGCGTTGCTTCCGATCTGGGCATCAACGGCATCAAACTCTTCATTGACGCCATTCCCTATAACTACTACTCGCTTCTCATGATCGTCTTCGTCATTGGCCTGGCTATCATGGGCTTTGACTACGGCCCCATGGCCGCTGCCGAGCTGAAGGCCTACAAGGAAAACGATGTGGGCTCCCTGGGAAATGACAGTGAAGTTCAGAACTCCCGCGCTTCTCTCTGGGATATGCTGATCCCCGTAATCGTGCTCATCATCACCTGCGTCATCGGCCTTCTCTATGTAGGCGGCTTCTGGGGCGACGGCGAGGCTGCCGGCTCCGTGATCCTGGCCTTTGGCGACACCGACGCCTTTGTTGGTCTCCCCTGGGGTTCCCTGATTGCTTTGATCTTTGCGATCATCTACCTCTGCTGCCGCAGAGTCATTTCCTTCAAAGATGCCATGGGCTGCTGCGTCAAGGGCTTTGAAGCCATGGTTCCCGCCATTTTGATTCTGACCTTTGCCGTATCCCTGAAGAATATGACCTCCGCTCTTGGCGCTGCCAACTATGTGGAAAGCCTGATGCAGGGTGCTGCCGCCGGGCTCTACAAAATGCTGCCCGCTATCATCTTCCTGGTTGCCTGCGGTCTGGCCTTCTCCACCGGCACCAGCTGGGGCACCTTCGGCATCCTGATTCCTATTGTGCTCCCCATCTTCTCCGCAGATTCTTCCCTCTTGATCATTGGTATCTCCGCCTGCCTGGCAGGTGCTGTCTGCGGTGACCACTGCTCCCCCATTTCCGATACCACCATCATGGCTTCCGCCGGTGCTAACTGCAACCATGTTCAGCACGTTTCCACCCAGCTTCCCTATGCCATCACAGTTGCCGGCGTTTCCTTTGTAAACTATGTCATTGTCGGTTTTGTTCAAAATGCTCTCGTTGGCCTGATCACCGGCATCGTTCTGATCCTTGCAACCCTCTTCATTCTGAAGAAAACAATCGGCAAGACCGTCACTGACTGATTTGCTTTTTCAAAATCCCGTCCGATTTTTTCGGACGGGATTTTCTTTTGAAAAATCTATGTTATAATATTTTTCCACAGGATAAAGCGTCAGGCACTTTATTCCCGTGGCAATACCGCCTTATTCTATAAAGAACACCGGAGGACCAAGCTTATGAAGGATTCCCGTATTCTCGTCTCCGGACACCGGGGAGAGTCCACCTATCATCCCGAAAACACCATGGAAGCTTTCCGGGCAGCCATATCCTACGGTGTGGATATGATAGAAACGGATATTCACATGACGGCGGATCGGATTCCCGTTCTCCGGCATGACATGGAGATTCCCGGAATCGGAAGAGTCTGCGACCACACGCTGGATGAGCTCCGAAAGGTCAAGCCGGATCTGCCGACTCTGGAAGAGTTTTTAAACCTGGCAGTCCATACCCCTGACCTTCTCCTCAATATGGAGTTCAAGGATATTCCGGAGGACTTGAAAACGGAAGGCATTGATAAGGGCGTCAGCTCTTTGCCGGAGGACTTTGCCTTTGCCTGCCAGGATTCTGCCCTTCGCATGATGGAGGAAGCCGGACTCGCAGGCCGGGTCTATATCTGCTCTTTTTCCGGAATGCTCGTGGAACGGGCATATCTCCTTAAAGGCAAAAAATTTCACTACCACGGCTTTTATCCCTGGTTCATCATGGGAGAAATGCATGTTGACCCGGAAAGCTTCATTGAACTTGTCTGTATGCAGCACCGCTATTTAGATAAGGACGGAGCCGTTAAAAAATATCCGGATTACCTCTGCCCGAAGGCCTGGTGGGAAGCCGTTTCATCCAAGGGCATGATTCCTCTTGCCGCCCCCAGTCTCAGGACCTATGAGAATTTTGATAAGGCCTTTGCCTACGGCGCAAGGGCAGTCAATACCAACGATCCCAAGGGAATGATCGAGCATCTGCGGATTTTATGAATTTTGACCAAAGAAATTTGAAATTTACGGAAATTTTTTATGGAGAAGATGTGGACTTTTCCCTTAGGTTCTGCTATAATTCAATAGGTTTATGTAAAATAAAACGCAAAGTCTATTTGCGCAAAAACCAAGGAGGATTATTATGAAGAAACATGCCAGCTCGATTCCGTTCAAGGGCACTCCCGAGCAGGAAGCACAGCTGAAAGCAGTCATGGAATCCAAAAAGAATATTGAGGGTTCTCTGCTGCAGGTCATGCAGGAAGCTCAGAACATCTACGGCTATCTGCCTCTGGAAGTCCAGACGATGATTGCCGAAGGTATGGGTGTTTCTGCGGAAGAAGTCTACGGCGTCGCAACTTTCTACTCCCAGTTTGCACTTTCCCCCAAGGGCAAATACAACATCAGCGTTTGCCTTGGCACCGCTTGCTATGTTAAGGGCTCTCAGAAGGTCATTGACCGTATTTCCGAAGTCCTTGGGATTCAGCCCGGTGAATGTACCCCCGACGGCCTCTTCTCCCTGGAAGCCTGCCGTTGCCTGGGTGCCTGCGGCCTGGCCCCCGTTATGACTGTCAACGATGATGTTTACGGCCGCTTGACCGAAAAAGAAGTTGACGGCATTCTGGCAAAATATAAGGAACTGCAATAATCTAGAAATTACTCCTGAGGCATGATCCGGATTTCCGGCAGCCTTGGAGAGAAAAATACAGGGAAAGGACTGTAAATCAATGAAATCTTTGGAAGAACTCGCAGCCATTCGCGACAGAATGAAGAACAAAGTTATTCTCCCTGAGAATAGCGACGAAGTCCGTGTTCTCGTCGGTATGGCTACTTGCGGCATTGCTGCAGGCGCAAGTCCCGTTTTGGACGCTTTCGTGGAAGGCGTTGCAGCGGCCAAGTTGGAAAAGGTCACCGTTACCCAGACCGGCTGTATCGGTGTCTGCCAGTATGAGCCCGTTGTTGAAATTCTCGAAGGCAGCAAGAGAACCACTTATGTGAAGATGACCGCTGAAAAGGCTAAGGAAGTCATTGAGAAGCATCTCAAGGGCGGCGAAGTCGTCAGTGAATACACCATTAAATAATTTAAAAATCAGAGGGTAATAATTATGATTCGAGCTGAAGAGGAGAAGGTCGCTCAGGGTTCCCTGACCGGCACCGCTTTCTACCGCACACAGCACCGTATTGCTCTTCGGAACTGCGGTGTTATCAACCCCGAAAACATTGATGAGTATATTGCCATGGACGGCTATGCCGCTCTGGGCAAGGCTCTTACCAGCATGACCCCCGAAGATGTCATCAAGACCGTTCTGGATTCCGGTCTTCGTGGCAGAGGCGGCGCAGGCTTCCCCACCGGTCGTAAGTGGGATCTGGCCCGCAAGCTGGTTCAGGACGGCGGACAGAAGTATGTCTGCTGCAACGCCGATGAGGGCGACCCCGGCGCATTCATGGACCGTTCCGTTCTGGAAGGCGATCCCCATGCAATTCTGGAAGCTATGACCATTGCAGGCTATGCAATCGGCGCTTCTCAGGGTTATATCTATGTCCGTGCTGAATACCCCACCGCTGTTAAGCGTCTGGGCATCGCCATTGAGCAGGCTCACAAATACGGCCTCCTGGGCGAGAACATTTTCAACACCGGCTTCAATTTTGACATTGAGCTCCGCCTCGGCGCCGGCGCTTTCGTCTGCGGCGAAGAGACTGCTCTTATGACCTCCATTGAAGGCAAGCGCGGCGAACCCCATCCCCGTCCTCCGTTCCCCGCTGTCAAGGGTCTTTTCCAGCGTCCTACCATCCTGAACAACGTTGAAACCTATGCCAACATTCCTCAGATCATCCTGAACGGCGCCGAATGGTTTGCCTCCATGGGTACTGAGAAGTCCAAGGGCACCAAGGTCTTCGCTCTGGGCGGCAAGATCAACAACACCGGTCTTGTGGAAGTTCCCATGGGCACCACCCTGCGCCACATCGTCGAAGAAATCGGCGGCGGCATTCCCAATGGCAAGAAGTTCAAGGCTGCTCAGACCGGCGGTCCTTCCGGCGGCTGCATTCCTGCAGAGCATCTGGATGTTCCCATTGACTATGACAACCTGATTGCTATCGGCTCCATGATGGGCTCCGGCGGTCTGATTGTCATGGACGAGGACACCTGCATGGTCGATATTGCCAAGTTCTTCCTGGAGTTCACCGTGGAAGAATCCTGCGGCAAGTGCACTCCCTGCCGTGTCGGTATCAAGCGTCTGCTTGAACTGCTGACCAAGATTACCGAAGGCAAGGGCACCATGGAAGACCTGGAGAAGATGGAAGAGCTCTGCTACTACATCAAGAAGAACGCTCTCTGCGGTCTGGGCCAGACTGCTCCGAACCCCGTTCTTTCCACTCTCCGCTATTTCCGCGACGAGTATCTTGCTCATATCGTTGAAAAGCGCTGCCCCGCCGGCGTCTGCAAGAACCTGCTCACCTACAGCATTGATGCTGACAAGTGCGTTGGCTGCGGCATGTGCGCTAAGGGCTGCCCCGCTGAGGCTATTTCCCGTACCGATTACACCGCTCCCGGACACAAGCTGGCTTCTATGGCCATCGATTCCCAGAAGTGCGTGAAGTGCGGCGCCTGCGTTGGCACCTGCAAGTTCAAGGCTATCAGCAAAAAGTAAGAAGGAGATGACATACAATGGCTGACAAAATGGTTAATTTGAAGATCAACGGTATGGACGTCTCCGTCCCTGCCGGCAGCACTATCCTGGAGGCCGCCCGTACCGTCGGCATCCATATTCCTACCCTTTGCTTCATGAAGGAGCAGAACGAGATCGGCGCTTGCCGTATCTGCGTAGTTGAGGCCAATGAAGGCCGCGGCTTCCGCATTGTTGCCGCTTGCGTTTACCCCGTCACCGAGGGTATGGAAGTCAAGACCAACTCTCTGGAAGTTCAGAAATCCCGCCGGATGACCCTCCAGCTCCTCCTCTCCACCCATGAGAGAAAGTGCCTGAGCTGTGTCCGTTCCGAGAACTGCGAATTCCAGGCTCTCTGCCGTGAATACGGCATTGAGGATGAAGGCAAGTTCGACGGCGCTAAGCCCGAGTACAAGCTGGATACCTCCGCTCCCCACATGGTCCGTGATGACAACAAGTGTATCCTCTGCCGCCGCTGCGTTGCAGCCTGCAAGGCTCAGCATGTTGCCGTTATCGGCGCCAATGACCGCGGCATCGACACCAATGTCGGCACTGCCTTTGATCTTGGTCTCTCCAAGGTTGGCTGTGTAAGCTGCGGACAGTGCATCGTGAACTGCCCCACCGGTGCTCTCCGTGAAAAGGACGACACTGAAAAGGTTTATGAAGCACTGAATGATCCCACTAAGATCGTTGTTGTGCAGACCGCTCCTGCTGTCCGTGCTGCTCTTGGCGAAGAATTCGGTCTTCCCATCGGCACCGGTGTTCAGGGCAAGATGGTCGCCGCTCTCCGTCGTCTGGGCTTCTACAGAGTCTTTGATACCGACTGGGCTGCTGACCTGACCATCATGGAAGAAGGCACCGAGTTCATCGACCGTGTTCAGAACGGCGGTAAGCTCCCCCTCATCACTTCCTGCTCCCCCGGTTGGATCAAGTTCTGCGAAACCTATCATCCTCAGATGCTGCCTAACCTGAGCTCCTGCAAGAGCCCTCAGCAGATGTTCGGCGCTTCCCTGAAGACCTGGTGGGCTAAGAAGAACAACATTGATCCCGCTAACATTGTCTCTGTTTCCGTTATGCCCTGCACCGCTAAGAAGTTTGAAATCGGCCGTGATGACCAGAACGCAGCCGGCATGCCCGATGTGGATATCGCCATCACCACCCGTGAGCTGGCCCGCATGATCAAGCGTGCCCGCATTGACTTCGTCAACCTGCCCGATGAAGAGTATGACAATCCTATGGGCGGTTCTACCGGCGCAGCTGTTATCTTCGGCGCTACCGGCGGTGTTATGGAAGCTGCTCTCCGTACCGTTGCTGAGATTCTGGAGAAGAAGCCTCTCGGTAACATTGATTTCCAGGCTGTCCGCGGTACCGCAGGCATCAAGGAAGCTACTGTCAAGGTTGCCGGCATGGATGTCAACATCTGTGTTTGCTCCGGCCTCGACAATGTTCACAAGGTTCTGACCGCTGTTGAGAACGGTGAAAAGAACTACCACTTCATCGAAGTCATGTGCTGCCCCGGCGGTTGTGTCAACGGCGGTGGCCAGCCCATCCAGCCCGCAGAAGTCCGCGCTACCAACGATATCCGCGCTCTCCGTGCCAAGGCTCTTTACGACTACGATGCTGCCAACACCCTGCGTAAGTCCCATGAGAACCCCTTCGTCAAGGCCATCTATGATGAGTTCCTGGAGAAGCCCGGTTCCCACAAGGCTCACGAAGTTCTGCATACCAGCTATGTAGATCGCAGCAAGGATGTCATCAAATAATTCCTAATGAAAAATCCTCTCGGAGCAATCCGAGAGGATTTTTTTATTTGGAACTACTTAAATGAAGGGATACTGTTTTTTAGTTGAAATCGATGACCACTTCGTTGATATCCGGGTCATAGGACCAGGTTCCGTAGGGGATCCAGCTCAGCTCTTCACCGGAATAATTCACAGCATCAGCCAACGCTGTGAGCTTTTCCCGGTATTCCGCTTCCACTGCCTCAAGTTCCGTGAGAAGGGAATCCCTTTCAGCCAGCTCTGCCTCTTCAAAGACTCCGTCACTGCGGTAACGGTCCAGATACCAATCCTCCAGGGCATGGTAGCTTTGATAAAGCCGAATATAGGACTTAAATGCCTGCCTATAGTCTTCCGTCTGACCGTCGCTCATGCTGGCTTCTTCATACTTTTCGTTGATATATCCGAAAAGCTTTTCCGCCTGATAGAGGTGCTTCATGCCCTGGAAACCCGCAAGATGGAGGAAATCCTCATAAATCGGCGTTGCCCAGCGGACATCCTCTGCCTCAATACCGTAGACCTCACGAATGATCTCTGCCCTCAGGTCGGGATCCGGGAAGGAGAAGGTCCAATCGTGATCATAAAGCCGCTGTCCATCCAGGATTCGACTGTTTATGGTCAGATTCTTCGCCTGCGCGGCATAACTGGCCAGGGCAGCAGTTTCGCTGAGACTGGCATTGGTATCTACGCCGTTCCCTGCTGCAAACAGGATAGAAGGCAGATTCTTCAATGTCCCCTTGGATTTAAGTTGGTTGAAAATCGCCATGAGCATGGCTCTCTGGCGGCCGGTACGGTAGCGATCTCCGTCCTCATTGTGGTCCCGGTGGCGAAGATATCCCAGTGCCGCTTGGCCGTCATATTGAACAGCATTGGGGCCATCCCAGGTTTCTGTCTCCGCATCGTAATAAACGCCGCCCATGGCATCCACCACATTGACAACGGCCTGGAAATCCACTGCATAATAATAAGAGATAGGCGCCCCTTCCATCCAGGAGGAAGCCAACTCACAGAGGACCTTGTAGCCGCCCTCCGGGTCTTCCTGACCGCCGCCCAAATTAAAGACGGAATTCAAACGGTAAATACCTCGGTGCCCCTTAACCTTGGTAAAGGTATCCCTGGGGATAGAGATAAGGTCAACGCTATTATCCTTAAAATCAATGGCAATCACCATGACCACATCGCTGTGCGCCTGGGTACCGCTGCTGGTACCGCCGGAGGGAGTCTGGTCCACGCCCAGAAGGAGAACATTCAGGCGTTCCGGATTTTCCTCCTGTTTTCTGCCCTCGAAGGGATCCTCAGGGAGAATTTTCTCGGCACCCTCTACCTCCACGATCGGCTGGATCGTCGGGGTCGCAGCCTCCAGTTCCTCCTTTGGTGTGCTTGTGATCGCCTCTTGCTTCAGGATCGCCTGGGGCCGGAAAAGGATCCGGTAAGCCGATACGCCCGCGGCTATCACAAAGGCAAGAAGAAGCAGCAGAATCACCCTGCCGAAGCGGAAGCGTCTTCCCTTAAAGAAAAAGCGCCCCAAAGCAGTTCTCTTTTTCTCCTTATTTCTTTCGGACTCTTCTCCGTGGGAATGATGATGGCTATGATGGTGGTGGTGATGCTCCCCCTCTGCCGGCGACGGCTGCCGCTCTTCCCCTGCAAGAGACTCCATAATAGCCTCTTCCACATCCAGATTTTCAAGATCCGAGTCATCCGATGATTCCGGAATGATTTCCTCATTCAGATAGGCAAAGTCTCCCTCAAAGGAGAAGGGGTTCTCCTCCGAATCATCGGGGCCGGAGAAGTTTTTATTCTTTTGCTCATCCATCTTTTCACACCTCAAAGTAGTTGGAAAGAATACTCAAGGCTTTGCGAAGGCCCGGAAGAATAGAGGACTTGTCCAGCCACTCCTCCCGGGTATGGCAGCCTTCTCCAACAACGACGCCTATCGTTGCAGCCGGAATCCCCTGAGAAAGAGGAATATTGGCATCTGTTGAACCGGAACGGAAGAAAGACTCCTCTCCGATTTCCCGATTGGCAGCAAATATTTTCTCATGCAGGGCTGCCATACGGCCCTCATCCACCTCACCGGTGCAGGGGCGATCCCCTACCTTTTCCACTTCGACCTCAATGCCGGTAGCACGATAAGCTTCAATTACTTTCTCAAAAATATCCTGCATTTTGGCAAGGCAGTGCCGGTTGTCCGAACGGTATTCATAGAGCATCTCCGCTTCCTGGGCAATGGTATTCACGGAGGTTCCGCCGGAGATCGTCCCCACATTGTAGGTGGTACGGGACTCTCCCTCCACCGGGACCTTAACGGAATAGAAGGTTTCAATCATAGAAGCGAGGCAGCGAATGGCATTTCGGTTCCCAAAGGCTCCGAAGGAGTGCCCACCCTCTGTTTTCACCTTGACCTTATAGCGGTGAGAGCCCACAGCCTCGCTGACAATACTGCCGAAATCTTCTCCATCAAAGGAAATAAATTCCTTGATCCTCTGTCCATAATCTCTGACGATCTGCTTGCTGCCCTTCAAATCTCCCAGACCTTCCTCGCAGGAATTCGCCACAAAGAGAATGCCGGTCTTCGGATTCATCTTTTTCCTGAGAAAATATCCGGCAGCCATCAGCAGTACGGATAGATTCGCGGTATCATCACAAACCGCAGGACAATAAACCTTTTCTTCATCCTCTCTAAATGCATAAGGTGTCCTATCCGG
Source organism: Oscillospiraceae bacterium (assembly GCA_045640565.1). Classification (GTDB taxonomy): domain Bacteria; phylum Bacillota; class Clostridia; order Oscillospirales; family Oscillospiraceae; genus RGIG3159. Next base: position 14,434 of record JAZUFG010000053.1, read on the forward strand.
AAATACGGTATCCGTATGGGCCATAATGACAACAAGGTCATTATTCTCTGTGACATTCACAGGACAAATCACATTCAGAGCGGCGTCAACCGTTACATTCTCTCCGCCGTTTTCCTCAAACCATTTTTTGACATATTCTGCCCGGAACTCCTCATGGTGGGAAGGAGCCGGAATTGCGCAGAGTTCTCTGAGCAGTTCCAGAGTTTTGGGGGCAGCCTCAACAGCATAGGCTTCCAATTCTTTTGATAACATATCAGCACTCCTTTTGAAATGAATCCTTAAAGCGCAACCGTTGCGATTCCGTTTTCGATGGTCATTTTGGTCCCATAGGGTTCCGACATCTTTTGCAGGCGTTCCAGGATCCCAGCATCTGCCTTCGGAGAAGGCCAACCGCCGGTAGATTTGGGCTCGTCAAAATGGAGCTCTACGGGCATAAGCTGCAGCTTGGTCAGTTTCCCGTTTTCCGCTTCCCAATAGGGAACAACAGCCTCAAACATCACCCGGGAATAATACAGGCCCCGTTTTCCAAAGTCAGACCGGGCATTGAAAAGCTCATCCAGACCCTCATTTCCCGTCATCTTCTGCTTCATGAAGAAGTCGGCAGGAGCACGCTCCACGGTTTCCAACTGGATAATGAAATCACCCAGGCAGTAGAAAATCGGACGGCCTTTATAGATCTCCACAGGACGCAGAAGATGGGGACCCGTACCAATCACAGCATCTGCGCCGGCATCAATACAGCGATGAGCAAACTCCTCTAATGCGCTGTCCGGCTCCTCTTTCTTTGTGCCCTTCAATTGGTGGGAATGAACGGAGATCACAATATAATCTGCCATAAAGCGGGCTTCTCGGATTGAGCGCTCGATCCGCTTCATATCCTGCTCATTTACCTTCGTCTCTTTGCCGGCCTTCTCCCCCTCCTTGAACATGAGACTGCCAAAGGCGGTCATGTCCGCCGGAAGCTGGGGCAAATAGCCCTCTTTCCTGGAAATATCCGAAGCACCGTTTATTCCGATCTCTCCGGCGATCCGCCGCATAGTTTCCATATCTTCCTTAGGCAGACGGTAGGTCGTGGAAAAATGCAGAGGGTTGAGCCCCGGACGGCCGGGCATTGTCCGGCTCTGTTCCCCTGCGGGGGCATCATCATGGAAAGACGAACAGACGGAAATTAAGGCAAATCTCCCGGACAGAGTGTCCAAATAACAGGGAGCAGACGCCTCGCCCAAATTCTCGCCGGTTCCGGAGAAGGGCAGACCCGCAGCGCGCAGATACTCCATCGTCTTCAAAAGCCCTTTATGGGAGTAATCCATGGCATGATTGTTGGCTGTCGTGGTCACATTGAAGCCAAACTCCTTCATGTCCTGCAAAATCTCCGGGCGGGCGCAGAACCAACTGCCGCCGGAAATCGCTGCCCCATAGGATTCATAATTATGAACCGTGGTTTCTAAGTTGAAAAAGCGGAAATCTCCCTGCCCGATGAAATTTTTCAGCTCCTCAAAGCCTTCATAGTGCCCCGGAAGCCGACGGAAGACCATGCAGTCCCCTGCTGCAGTACATTTCATAACTGACATCTCATAACCCTCTTTTCAAAAGCAAAAAGGAAGGCCGGGCTGACCCGGCATTCCTGGCAATTTTCTATTCGAAATCTTCGTCCTTCCAAGAGCTCTCTTCTCCATCCTCCAAAGCCTTGGGGGTCTCCGGTTTTTCTTCCTCCGGCTTCAGCATGACCCGTTCCTCCACGATGGGATAGACCTTGAGAGTCGTCAAAAGATTTGTTAAAGAAAACTCAATGAACAGCACAAAAATAGCCGTTACGGGGAGACAGCCAACTCCTCCGACCGTCAGAATCAGCGCTTCCAAAAGAGCCAAAAGGCTGTGCTTCCAATCCACGATTACCAAAACAAGGGCATTTTTCACCAGCCGTCCCACGGGTAAATCCACAAGAGAGAGCATGGTAAAGCAATAGAATGTGGAGGTCCAGATCAAAAGGGCCAGAGCAGCGGCAATACCGGAAATGATTGCCATGAGCTTGCTGACACTGTAGAGAGAATAGTAAAAATACGTGGTAAAAATCAGGAGCGCAATGATCAGAATATAAGCAAAGCCCACCAGCAGGGACTTCCCGAAATCTCTCTTGAAGGCTTTCCAATAGTCCTTCCAAAGGAAATAATTCTCATCCCGAACCATGGTGGCCGTGATTCGGCTCATTGCCGTGAGAGAAGCAGGGAACGTGACAATGGGAATGGATGTCAGAATGAAAAGCAGGTTCAAACGGATCAGACCGAAAAACTCTCTCCAAATGACCTGCAGGCTCAGAGAGATTCCCTTTTTCTTGGGAGCATCCTTCTTAATATCGGGCTTGTCGGCCCGTCCCTCATACCATCTTGTCATTGCTTAGCCCTCGCTTTCTTTTCCGGCAGCCGGGGTTTTCTCTTCTTTATAGACAGGTGTGCAAAGATTTTTCTCATCCTCTGCATCAAAAATATGGATCGCCCACGGGTCAGCCGCCAAGCGGAGCTCCGCTCCAACCTCAACATCCGTATGGTTCTTCAGCACAACCATAAACCGTTTCTCATTACAGACGGCTTCCACATGGAGATTGGCCCCCATGGGAACCACCCGCTTCACTGTGGCGATGAAGTCGGGCTCCTCGCCCTCTTCCACCGGGTGAATGTTCTCCGGACGAATGCCTGCCGCCACCTTCATGCCCTCAACCAGGCGCTTGTCTGTCGGGCTCAGGCGCTCAAGGGGTAAAGCGATCTCCTTCCCCATCATCTTAACGGCCCAGCCCTCTCCGGACTTTCTCAGAAGACAGGGGAAGAAATTCATCTTGGGTGCTCCGACAAAACCGGCAACATAAACGCAGTTGGGGTAGTCATAGACCTCCTGCGGGGTGCCGACCTGAATAATTTTTCCCTCGTCCATCACGACCACGCGGTCGCCCAAATGCATGGCCTCGGATTGGTCGTGAGTGACATAAACAAAAGTGGCTTTGAGGGTATCGTGCAAACGGATGATCTCATTCTGAAGCTCAAGGCGCATCTTCACATCCAAATTGGACAGGGGTTCATCCAGCAGAAAAACCACAGGTTCCCGGACAATGGCTCTGCCGAGAGCGACCCGCTGGCGCTGGCCCCCGGACAGTGCCCTGGGGCGACGGTTCAGAATATGCGTGATATCCAGGATCTCGGCCGTGCTCTCCACCCGGCGCTTAATCTCATCTTCCGGAAGCTTGCTGTATTTTCTCTTGAAAAGACGCTTTTTCCCGTCATCCTCCACAGGAAGACGAATGCTCTTGAGGGGGAAAGCCAGGTTTTTATAAACGTTCAGATGCGGATAAAGGGCATAATTCTGGAAGACCATGGAAACATTCCGTTTCATGGGTTCAAAATCATTCACCAAAACGCCGTCAAAATATATCTCGCCGTCGATTGCCCGATCCAATCCGGAAATCACCCGAAGCATGGTGCTCTTTCCGCAGCCGGAAGGACCCAGTAAGACCAAAAACTCATGATCCTTGACCTCCAGGGACACATCCTGCAGGGCAACAGGGCCTTTGTCATATTCCTTCGTAACATTTTTGAGAATGATTTCTGCCATTTTTTTCCTCCGAGTTTTTTTTGCGTAAACACGCTCCAGCATACTTACATACACACAGAGTATACTATATCATAAAAGACCGCCCCGGGACAAGCCCTAAGACGAAATCTTTCCGCAACTTTCTATTTTTCTTTTCGGGAAATTATTGACTTTTTCCCCGCAGAGGATAAAATTGGAACATACGGTATGCAGTAAATGCAGCCTATGGAAGATTATTTTGAAGGAGGACTATCCTATGAGCAAAATGAATATCGGCTGGGCTGAATCTGTGCTGATCGATGAGCACAACAAGAAGATTTCCCTTGCCGGACAGTTCGCAGAGCGTATTTCCGAATATGTTGAAAAGCCCCTGACCGCCACTGCCATGGCAGTTGAGTGTGACAGCGACCAGATGATCATGGTCTCCACTGATTTGGTTGGCGTTTCCTATAATCTCGTTGAAGCCATTCGGGCCAAGCTCGCCGGCAACGATCTGGGCATTGATGTCAACAAAGTCATTATCTCCGCAATTCACACCCACACCGGACCTGTGTATCCCCGTGGGCAGCTGCAGGCTAAGGTTGCCACCAACTCCGGCAGCTTCCGGGCACTTTTGGAAGGCCAGCTCCCCGCAGGGCGGAAGTATATTGAATCCGCTCCCGTGACCGCCAACCCCGAGGTCGCCACTCCTGAGGAAGTCTTTGAGATCCTTGTTGAAAAGATCTCTGAGGTCATTGTCAATTCCTGGAAGAACCGGAAGCCCGGCTCCTTCTCCAACGCTTTTGGCCGCGCAGCCGTCGGTATGTGCCGCCGTGTTTCCTACAGTGACGGCTCTGCCCAGATGTGGGGCGATGCCAACACCGCAGTCTTCACCCAGCTGGAAGGCGGCAATGACTCCGGTATTGAACTTCTCTACGTCTTTGATGACGCCGGCAAGCTGACCGGTGTGGTTCCCAATCTGGCCTGCCCCGCTCAGTGCGTACAGCACCGTCTTTTCGTCTCCCCCGACTTCTGGGGCGAAACCAAGAAGCTTCTCCGGGAACATTTCGGCAAAGACCTTTACATGCTGCCCCTCTGCTCCGCTGCCGGTGACCAGTGCCCTGTTGACCTGGTTCGTTGGGTCGACCCCTACACCGATGTGCATGATCCCAACCTGAAGCGGAACAATCCTCCCAAGAGAAAGGCTGACCCCTCCATGTTTGACCTGGACGGCATGAGAAAAGCCGGCAAGCGGGTAGCCAATGAGATCATTGAAGTATATAACGAAGGTCTGGACCCCGCTCAGTCCGACATTGAATTCGTTCACCATGTCCATAACATGCAGCTCCCCTTCCGCCGCGCCACTCTCTCCGATGTGGAAAAGGCCAAGAAGGTCATCCGCGAGTATCTTGCCGATCATCCCGGCGATGTGGACTTCAACGATGCAGCTGCTCTGCAGGTAAATCTGGGTATCATCAAGCGTTTCCAGGTCCAGGAGATCATGGAAACCCTGGATACCGAAGTCCATATCATCAAAATGGGCACGATTGCCTTTGCAACCAACCCCTTTGAGCTCTTCCTGGATTACGGCAACCAGATCAAAGCCCGTGCCAAGTGCGAGCAGACCTTCCTGGTCCAGCTGGCAAACGGCACCGAGGGCTATCTGCCCACGGAAAAGGCTGAATTGGGCGGCCACTATTCCGCATTCATTGCCTCCGGTCAGGTTGGCCATGTAGGCGGCGATCAGCTGGTCCGCGAAACTCTGAAAGATATCAACAGTCTCTTCTGATAAAAAACTTTATCGTGCAGCCGCCCTGCGATTCGCAGGGCGGCATTTTCATATTCTCTTTCATAGGCATTGATTTTGAGTCTTTCCAATGCTATACTGAAAAGTGAATATTCTCCGAAAGGATTTCATTATTATGAAAAAGAGACTCATTTCTCTCGTTCTCTGCCTTGCCCTTCTTTCTACCTTTCTGCCCTCGGCAGTCCTGGCAGATGAGGAATTATCTGCTGAAGCCGTAACAACGGCCGACCTGCAGAAGGCTATTTCCAGCATCACCGCTGCCACGGAAAAGCTTGCCGAGCTGCAGGACGAAATCAGTTCCGGACAGCAGATCGCCAGCACTTTTGCCGAAATGATGAAATATGTCGGCTATGCAAGCACTGCCCTCACCGCCATCAACGGCAGCGTGAACTTCCTTAAGCTTATCGGTGTCATAAAGGATCCTTCCTCCAAAATCGGCAGCATTTTGGACACACTCCGTGTTGTGAACCAAAGAATGGACGAGATGGATGCCAAGCTGGATAACCTGGTGGACGGCATGACCGCAATACAGGCCAGCGCGGAGTTCAATGCCCGGAGTGAAAAAGCCAGAGACCTCCGGACTGCCTGGTCCTCCTTTGAAAGCAACTACATGGAGAACAAGATGGACTCCCTCATGTCCGAATTTGACGGCATGGTCCTCAATGGAATCAAGCGCTGGTGTGCCAATGCCGACGGAAACGGCCACAAAGACAACGGCACTGACAACAGCTCCCTGACTGTTCTCTATGTGACCGGGGAAGACGGGAAAGAAACCGTCAAGCTCTTTGCCAAAAATGACATTCCCGACGATTTCAAGTCCTCCGGAAAGTATGTCACCTTAAAGGAAGAACTGATCCCCGAAACGGTCGACTTCCACATTGCCAGCTACCAGACAGATATTGCGGCAGCCTTAGCCGCCAATATGAAGGCTGCTTTGGAAGAAGAAAACTATGAGGCCTTTACAAGCCAGAACTTTCCCGTCTTCCCCGGAGAAGCTCCTCTGGATGAAGAAATCCTGAACCAGGTAGCAGCAGATGCCGTCAGTGAACTTGTCTACCGCATTTCCTGTACGGAAGTAAACCGGGATTCCCGCTTCACAAATGCCGTTGCAGATGCCTTTACAAACT
>JAZUFG010000054.1:0-17579 GCA_045640565.1 Oscillospiraceae bacterium
GAGGGTACTATGTGGACACTGTAGGGAAGAACAAACGGGCAATTGCAGAATATATACGAAATCAGCTGCAAGAAGATCTGGCGTATGAACAGATGAGCATAAAAGAATTAGTGGTCTCGTTTACGGGAGAGCCAGTAAACGCAAGCAAAAAATAGCCAACCGCTTTAGCGGCAGCTAGGGACCGCTTGCGGTTGGCAGATTTTCAGAGGGCTTTAGCCCTGCCAGTACCAGCGGCTTATAGCCGCGAGCAAAGCACCGGCTTAGCCGGTGGTTATGATTGTTTATGCACCGGAGCAGCACCGGCAGCCACCCGCAGACGGGCTCGGATCTGAATGAGCTCTGCAGCGATGCTGACGGCAATTTCCGCCGGTGTGGCAGCGTCAATAGGCAGGCCAATGGGGCAATGGATGGAGGAAATGGCTTTTTCGGAAAATCCGTTTTCCCGAAGCTTCTGATTGGCAGCATCTCTTTTCTTTCGGGAGCCTACTGTGCCGAGGTAAGCGTATTTCTTCGGAAGAAGCTGTTCCAGGACGGCAAGATCGTTTTTGTGCCCATTTGTGAGAACAAGCAGGTAGTCCCGGTCCTTCAAGTCAAGGTTTTCGGAAAGCTTTCCGTAATCCCCCAAGAGGACAGCTTCAGCGTCCGGGAATCGCTCTCTGCGGGCAAATTCCGGCCGATTGTCATAAACCGTGACCCGGAAACCTATCTTGCTGAGAAGAGGAGCCAACGCCTCTGCAATATGCCCTGCGCCGAAAAGAATCGCCCGGTCCGGAAGCTCCAAGGGAAGAAGAAAAATGCCTCCTTCAAAGCGGGGACGGAGAGAAGCAAAGCGGTATTCGCGGGCAGGACCGGAGAGAGCTTCGCCGTCCATATCCAGAAGGGAAGGTTGGGAGCCGTCTTCCGGATAAAGAAGGAGGCCGGGAAGTCCGAGAGATATCCGTTTAAGAGCAGCGGAAAGAAACTCTGCCCAAGCAGCATTTCCGGAGGGAACAAAAAGAAATAGAGCGGTCACTTCCCCGCCGCAGATCATTTCGGTATTGCCCCCGTCTTTTCGAAAGACATAATCCTTTCGGCCGCAGGAACGCTTCTCCAGGAAAGAAAGAGCTTCCCGGATGGCGAGATATTCCACTTCCCCTCCGCCGATAGAGCCGTGAAGGCGGCCTCCGTTCGTCACCAACATTTGGGCACCGGCAGAGCGGGGAGCAGAGCCGTCGTCTGCAATTAAGGATACAAGCACGCAGTCCTGCCCTTTTTGAAGGCAGGACTGCAGTTTGCTCAGCAGTTCTTGCATAGGGAACCTCCAAGCGGTATTTATTCGGTAATGATCAATTCACATTCGTATGGCAAACCGTTGGCAACGACAGTCAGAGGATACGTTCCGGGAGTATCCCAATCAATGGCATCCCAGCCGGATTCTATCCAGCCAACAGCTCCGTCCTGGATCAAAAATTCGGAAGCATTGGGCCTTTCGGTACCTTTGACAAGGGTCAGGCTGCGGACGGGGGAGAGGATTTCCAGGCTTGCCGGGATAACGGTGCTGTTTCCGCGGGAATCCGAAAGCTCAACGGAAACACTCTGGCTTCCGAGCTTATCATAATCCGGGGCCTGAACCCAGCGGGAAATCCAGGGAGAGGCGTCATAAACGGTGGTCAGCACGTCACAGGGATCAATATGGGTGCCCTGCACAACGGAGAGTTCGGCATCCTGAGCGATAGGAGCAGTATCGTCCTTAACGATAAGGCCGACCTTGCGTTTCCCAACATTTGTTCTCAAAGTAAGAAGATAGAAACCTTCCTCTGTCAGGCTGACGTCAGGAGCCTCAATATAGTCCGCATGGCTGCCGTCCCGCATGAAGTAGGAGGCCTCCGGAAGACCGGTGCCCAACTCGCTTTGAAGGGCCAAATAAAGATTCTGATAGAGGAAGAAACCGGCAGCAGCGGCTAAAAGAAGAACGCCAACGACACAGAGAAGAGCAATGACACCGCCTCTGTGGCGGGGAACGCGTTCTGCGTCTTTCTCGGAGGCTTCATAATCTTCTTCGGGAAGCTCTTCAGCTGTGTTTGAAATTTCGGAAAAATCTTTTTCGGGCTCTTGGGTTATCCCCAATTCTGCCTCAAGCCCATGAAGAATATTGGCCTCCGAATCTTCTTTTTGGGACGAATCCGGATTCTCCTCAAAGGTTCCGGGAATCGCGGCCGCGGCAGCTTCTTCGGAGAAGGCTTCCGGGCTTTCTTCTTGTGAAAGAGAAGCTTTCTCTGAACGGGAGTAGAATTCCAAATCTTCACGAAGATCTTTGAGAGCAGCGGTGACACCAAAGTCTATTTTCTCTTCCTCCGGTAAATCCGGCAGAGTTAAACCGGTCAGGGTAAAATCCTTGTCGTCGTCAATAAAATTTCGGCTCATTGTGTGCCTCCATAACGGTATTACTTGCAAAATCCAAGGCGCAGAAAAAGAAATACTTCTATAAGTATAGCACGGATTCTTAAAAATGAAAAGAAATAATCCGACTTTTTATGGCAAAAACCTCCGATTTCTTGACAGTAAGAGAATTCCATGGTAAACTTTCGAAGGTAAAAGCATGATAGCGGTTTTGGATGCTACCGGGATGCCAAATCAGGTCCGAATCCCGTAATCCGAAGAAAGCGGGCATATCCGGGCGGCGGTTTTCGGCGGCTTGGGATGTGCTTTTTTGCTGTTTTGATGCGGCAGAACGGTTTTACGAGGGGCGTATGGGCAGATTCAAAAAATACTTAGAAAGAAAAGATATTGTCTTTTCCGGGAAACGTTACGGCATTGATGCACTTGGCGCCATGGCCCAGGGCCTTTTTTGCTCACTTCTCATCGGAACGATTTTTAAGACATTAGGACAGCAGTTGGGCCTTTCCCTCTTTTTGGATGCGGGAAGCTATGCCATGGCGGTTTCCGGACCGGCCATGGCCGTGGCAATCGGTTATGCGTTAAAAGCGCCTCCCATGATCCTCTTTTCTTTGGTTCCTGTCGGCTGGGCAGCCAATGCAGAGGGCGGTGCCGGAGGACCTCTGGCTGTTTTCTTTATCGCAATTCTGGCGTGTGAAATGGGCAAGGCTGTTTCAAAAGAAACAAAGATCGATATCCTTGTCACTCCGGCGGTTACTGTGTTTGTTGGCATCTTGCTTGCAAAGATCATTGCGGCACCCATCGGCCAGGCGGCCAATATTTTCGGACTTATGATTGATCGGGCCACGAAGCTGCGCCCCTTCTACATGGGCATTGCCGTTTCTGTTTTGGTGGGCATTGCTTTGACATTACCCATTTCTTCCGCTGCTATCTGTTCCGTATTGGGCCTTACCGGTTTAGCCGGAGGTGCTGCTCTTGCGGGCTGCTGTGCGCAGATGATCGGTTTTGCCGTTATTTCCTTCCGGGAGAACCGTTTCGGCGGCCTCATTTCCCAAGGCCTGGGAACCTCCATGCTGCAGATGCCCAATATCATAAAAAATCCGAGAATATGGATCGCTCCGACCTTGGCATCCGCGATTACCGGGCCTGTGTCTACTTGCCTTCTTCACCTGGAGATGAACGGAGCTGCAATCAATTCCGGAATGGGAACCTGCGGGTTATGCGGGCCGATTGGGGTCATTACCGGTTGGTATACGCCGTCAGAGGCAGCCTTGGCCAAGGGGGCACTTTCGATGGCGCCCACAGCTTTTTCCTGGTTTTCTCTGCTGTTGATTTCGCTGCTTTTGCCGGCGTTACTTTCTCTGCTGATCCATGCGGCCGTAAGAAAACTCGGCTGGGTGAAGGACGGAGATATGAAACTATAATGATATCTACGGAATAAACCGCTTGGCGGTTTATTCCCGCGGCGGTTGCCGCGGTATCCCACAAAAAGTATTTCATAATAAAAAGGTGAGGAAAATGGAACAGATCATTAAGAGCCTGCTGGAGATCGATGCCTATAAGTTCTCTATGGGGCAGGGAATTTACCATCAGTTCAGCGGCCACAAGACCACCTGGAATTTTAAATGCCGGAATGAGAACGTGCATTTTACCCCGGAAATGGTGGAAGAAATCAAACGGCAAATCAAGCTTTACTGTACGCTCCGTTTTACGGAAGAGGAATTGGAGTACATCAATGCCATTCGCTGGATCAAAGGATCCTATATTGATTTCCTCCGCCTTTGGCAGCCCCGTTATGAAGATTTTGAAATAAGTGATGAGGATCCCTGCGGCCTGGCCATTTCCACAAAGGGTACCTGGCTGAATACCTCCATGTATGAGATTCCCACATTGGCTATCGTGAATGAAGTCTATTTCCGCATGGCGTACGACTACGACGTCCTTTTTGAGAGCTTCAAGAGACGCCTGAAGGATAAGATATCCAAATTGGAGTCCGGGGAGTATGAAATCGGGTCCTTCAGTGAATTCGGCATTCGCCGCAGATTGTCCGGAGAAGCTCAGGACTTGGCAGTGAAAAGCCTGATAGCAGGGAACTATAAAAACTCCAAATTCGTGGGTACCTCCAATGTGTATTTAGCAAAAAAGTACGGCGTCACTCCGGTGGGAACCATGGCCCATGAGTGGATCATGTGTGTCGGTCAGGGAAACCAGCGCCACAATCCTGCCTACTCCAACTGGTATGCTTTGGATGCTTGGGTCAAGGAATACGGGGTTTTGAACGGAACTGCCCTGACGGATACCATTACAACAGAGTGCTTCCTTAAGGATTTCCAGCTGACCTTTGCCACGCTCTTCAGCGGCGTTCGGCACGACTCCGCGGATCCCATTGCATGGGGCGAACGGATGATTGCCCACTATCGCAGCCTGGGCATTGATCCAAAAACCAAGATGCTGCTCTTCTCTGATAGTTTGAACTTTGCCAAGGCCACCAAGCTCTATCGGCATTTTGAAGGCAAGATCAACACTGCCTTTGGTATCGGCACCTACCTTGCCAATGATACGGATGCAGAGCCCCTGAATATCGTCATGAAGACCGTTCGCTGCAATGCCAGTGATGTTGCGAAGATTTCGGACGATGCAGGGAAAGGCATGTGCAAAAACCAGGATTATGTGGACTATCTCAAGCGCTGCATTGCCTGGAGAATGAATCACAACGAGTTTGAGAATAATTCACTCCATGTATAAGGAGAAAAAGAGATGAACAAATATCTGGAGGAATATCTGGCCTCAAAAGACTATAAGAAAATCGCAGAGCAGTCGGTTGCCTTTGTTCGTGACTGGTTTGAAAAGAACGGGAAGGGCTGTAAGGCAGTTATCGGCATTTCCGGAGGAAAGGATTCCAGCATCGTGGCTGCCATGTGTGTTAAGGCATTGGGGAAGGACCGGGTCGTTGGGATATTGATGCCTAACGGGGAACAGCCGGATATTGATGTTTCCAAGCGCTTGGTGGAGTTTCTGGGGATAGAGAATTACGAGATCAACATTAAAGACGGCTATGACGGCGTGATGAACGAGATTGTGGGCAAAGGGATTGCCCTTACGGAACAGTCCAGGATCAATCTGGCGCCCAGAATCCGGATGTCTGTGCTGTATGCAGCCTCTCAGTGTATGAACGGCAGAGTTTCCAACAATGGGAATGCTTCGGAGCGCTATGTGGGCTATTTTACCAAATACGGCGACGGTGCGGGGGATTTTGCCCCCTTGGCCAATCTTACCAAGACGGAGGTCCTGCTGGTGGGCCAGGAGCTGGGTTTGCCGGATGAATTCGTCATGAAGGCTCCTTCGGATGGCTTGACCGGGCTTACGGATGAAGACAATCTGGGCTTTAGCTATGAGGACCTGGACACTTATATCCTGACGGGAAACTGCGATGATGAGGCGGTAAAAGAGAAGATCCAAAAGAAGCACGCCGCCAATCTTTTCAAACTGCAGCCCATTCCAACCTTTGAATTCTGATGAAAACGGTAATCTTCGGCGGAACCTTTAATCCGCCTCATCTGGGCCATGAACGGGTAGTTGAGCTGGTGGGGAAAGAACTGAAGCCGGACCGCTTTCTGGTAATCCCCACATATATCCCGCCGCACAAGGAGATTGAAGTCGGCAGTCCCACTCCCGGGCAGCGTCTGGCCCTCTGCAAAGCTGCCTTTGAAAAGTATCCCTTCGTCACCGTCAGTGATCTGGAACTCAAAAAAAGAGATGTCAGCTATACAGTCAATACGCTGGCAATTCTGAAGAAGCGCTATCCCGGAGACGAATTCTATCTGGTCATCGGTTCGGATTCTTTCCTGAATTTCACCTCATGGTTCTGCTTTGAGGAGATCATGAAGGAAGCCACGCTAGTTGTTATTTCCCGGGAAAAGAATGACTTTGAATCTCTTTCCCGGAAAGCCGAAGAATACAGGAGGCTGTATTCCGCAAAAGCCCTTCTAATAGAGGCAGAGCCCTTCGTTCTTTCTTCTTCCGAGATCCGGGCAGGAAAGATGGATGAGAGTTCTCTCTCAGGGGAAGTGTTGGCTTATATCCGAAAAAAGCATTTATACGCATAAAAAAATCGAACCCCGGAAGGGGTTCGATTTTTTGACCTTTTGAATTTAGTGGGTCAGGAAGAACATTGCGGCGAAGAGGATTGCAATAACCCAGGTGCCTGCATTGACGTCCTTAGCCTTGCCGGAGAAGGTCTTGATGGCAACATAGGAGATCAGGCCGAAGGCAATACCGTAGGAGATATTGTAGGTCAGGGGCATGATAGCCATGGTCAGGAAGCCGACAACAGCGGAGGTGGGATCGTTCCAGAAAATGTTCTTGACATTGCCCATCATCAGAACGCCGACATAAATCAGAGCGGCAGCAGTTGCGCAGGAAGGAATGAGCTGGGCAACAGGAGCGAGGAACATAGCAATGAAGAACATGGCTGCGGTGGAGAGGGAGGTGAGGCCGGTACGGCCGCCTTCGCCAACACCGGAAGCGGACTCAACGAAAGTGGTAACAGTGGAGGTACCGCAGATGGCGCCGGTGCAGGTTGCGATGGCGTCAGCAAACATAGCCTTTTCCATGTTGGGAACGGTTTCGTTGCCGTTCTCATCCTTGATGAGCATGTCGCCGGCGGAGCAGGCACCGTAGAGAGTACCCATGGTATCGAACATATCGACCATGCAGAATGCAAGCATGGTGGTGAGGAACATGACGATGAAAGCACCGACACCGTGCTCGGCAATATAGGGGGAGAAGTCAAAGCCTTCGGTGAAGACCTTGCCGAATGCCATGGTACCGAAATCACGGAAGGAGGAGAAGAAGTCACTGCTCAGGTTGGGAGCAATGCTGGTAGCATAGAATTCGGGGATGGTGAGGAGGCCGAGAATGTAATAAACTACGGCAGAACCGAGCATGCCCCAGAGAACGGCGCCGCGAACCTTGCGGTGAGCCATAGCGCCAATGGCACAGAGAGTGATGATCATAACGACGCAGGGCATAATGTCGGCCCAGGTAACACCGCCGTTGAAGACGTTGAAGGAACGGAGGTTGACAAGGGTAGCACCGTCATCAACAACGAGGCCGATGTTCTGCATACCGATGAAAGCAATGAAGAGGCCGATACCGGCTGCAATGCCGACTTTAACACGCTGAGGAATGGCATTGAAGATGATCTTACGGAGACCGGTTGCGGTGAGGATGACGAACACGACGCCGTCAATCAGAACACAGACAAGGGCATTGGCATAGGAAAGACCAAAGCCGAAGCAAACGGTATAGACGAAATACGCATTCAGACCCATACCGGAGGCCTGTGCCATGGGAATGTTGGCCAGAAGACCAATCAGGACTGTACCGACGATTGCGGAGATCGCAGTCGCGATGTAGATAGCGCCGTAGGAAACAACGCCGAGATCAGCGAACATTCCGGAGTTGACCATCAGAATGTAGGCCATTGCCATGAAGGTGGTGATACCGGCGGAAATTTCAGTCCGTACGGTGGAACCACGTTCCTGGATCTTGAAGAACTTTTCCATAGATCTACCTCTCTTTTCAATTTTTGGGACAGAAAAACCGGGAACTGCCCCTTACGGTTTTTCGTAATGCAGTTTCCGGCTCACCGTCAAACTTTCATTACACCTTATTCTAGCATGGGAGAAATATAGCGTCAAGCTGAAAAATTTATAGGCGGGCTAAATTTTGATTTGCTTCTTTGGAAAAAATTTGAAATGGATAGAAAAAGACGACAATGTTTCAGTATATTTTCAGTTTGGTATGCATTCAATTCTTGACGATTAATGCGCTTAATAGTATAATGCATAATATATTTTTACTTGCGGGAGGAATACAAAATGGATTTCCAAAAGATAGTTTTAGATGCGATGAAAGAAGTCCTGGGAATGGAATCAGATGAGTTAAAAGAGCAGATGGATTCCGAATTGGATCTCATTGAAGAGGGCGTTTTGGACTCTTTTTCCATTGTGTCGCTTCTTTCTGAGATTTCAAATCGCACCGGCAAAGAATTGAGCATCATCAAAATGGATCCGGCTGACTTTTCAACAATTCCCAGCCTCGTGGCAGCGATAAAGGCTCAGTGCGAATAAGTTTACTGAAGATAGGAGAAGAGAAATGCATATTAAGAACACAGTAGTGGAGTATTTGGCGGATGCAGCCATTCGCTACGGTGACAAACCGGCCTATGTTTCGCCTGGAGAGGTGCTTTCTTTTGCGGAGTTAAACTGTAAGGCAAGGAGCATAGGCTGTTACCTTTCCAGGATTGTTCAGCCCAATTCTCCCGTAGCAATTTTGATGGATAAAAGTGTTCGGCATATTAACGCAATTTTTGGTGCTGTTTATGCCGGATGTTTCTATATTCCTTTGGATTATAAAATGCCTGCCGATCGTTTGCAGAATATTTTGAATACGTTGCAGCCTTCCGTCATTATTTGTGAAAAGAAGACGGAGAGAGCAATCAAGGCACAGCCGGGGATTAATAATGTTCTGTTTTATGAGGATATAGTAAATACCCCGGAGGATGGAGAGAAGCTTGAAAAAATAGCAGAGGGAGTTATTGATACGGATCTTCTCTATGTGATTTTCACAAGTGGTTCAACCGGCTCTCCAAAAGGAGTTACGATTTCCCAGCGTTCCGTTATTCGCTATATGAATCATATGGCGGATGTCTTTGGGTTCTGCGAAGAGGATGTGTGGGCCAATCAGGCACCCCTCTACTTTGATATGGCTGTTTGCGATATCTTTCAGCCGATTTTCACCGGAAGCACCACGCATCTTCTTTCCAAGAGCTGCTTCCTTTTCCCCAAGATGATGGTGGATTACCTGAACGAGAATAAAGTTACGGTTTTCCAGTGGACGCCATCTGCTATGATGAATCTCTCAAATTCCGGTATTATGGAAGAAGACCCGCCCAGATTCCTGCGTTGGGTTCTCTTCGGTGCGGAGGTCCTGCCTACAAAGCAGTTGAACCGTTGGCGCAGAGCGTTAAGTCCGGATGTTCGTTTCTGCAATGCCTATGGTCCCACAGAGGCAACAGATACGGCAACCTATTATTTCATTGAACGTGAATTTGCAGATGATGAAGTTCTGCCGCTGGGACAGGCTATGCCCAACATGCGTATATACCTGCTGGATGATGAGAATCAAGAGGTGAAAGATGGTGAGCCCGGCGAAATTTGCATTACGGGAAACTCGCTTTCCTTTGGTTATTACAATGATCCGGAGCGTACAAAGGCGGCTTTTGTCCAGAATCCTTTAAATACGCACTACGAGGAGAAAATGTACCGTACCGGTGATTTGGCTTATCGTAATGAACACGGTGAGTTGGTCTATATCGGCCGAAAGGATTTCCAGATCAAGCTCCATGGCTACCGTATTGAGCTTGGGGAAATAGAGCATGCAGCATCCGTTGCAGAGGGAGCAGAAAGTGTCTGCTGCATTTTTGACAAAGTGAAGGAGCAGATTCTTTGCCTTTATACCGGCAGCGTCTCTGAAGGTGAGATGCTTTCCTGGATAAAAAGTAAAGTTCCTGTTTATATGGTTCCTGCGGTGATTAAACACCTGGATGACCTCCCGAGAACCCCAAACGGAAAAATTGACCGCGTTTTCTTGAAAAAGACTTATACGGAAGAGTAGCGGGGCGATTGCAGAGCAAGGAAGAACGTGGTTCTTCTCCTTGTTCTTCTGAGAAAGAATTGTCTATACCTATCGTGAAAAGGAAACTCAAAATGAAAACAGAAAGAATTGAATACCCCTTGTGTGAGGCTCAGGCATATTTTCCCCTTGCCGGAGATAAGAGCACAGTATATAATGCCGGTTTCCATGCTTTTATTCGGGAAGATTGTCACCTGGACCTTTTGGAGAAATGCTGGAATCGTGTGGTTGAGAGCAATGATGCCCTTCGGATGCGGGTCACAGGAAGAATTAAGGTGAGGCAGTACTTTGTTCCCTACGAGTATGAAACACTTTCCGTTGTCCATGTTAATGGCTATGAAGAGTTTTTGCAGTTAGAAGAAAAAGAAAGAAATACTGCGGTTCCGCTGCATAACAGCCGGTTATGCCGTGCGACCCTTGTGGATTGTGGCACAGGGACCGGCGGCATGATTGTCTGTATGCACAATATCTGCTGTGATGGCTATGGCATGGAGCTCATTTTTAAGCAATTAGAGTCCTTGTATGCCTGCGCTTTAAAGGGGGAGGAGTTCCCTCCTTACAAAGAGCGGAGTTATGTGGAATACTTAAAACTGGATCGCAGCTATCGGGAATCCGAAGAATATCCGTTAGATAAAAAATGGTGGCGAAGAAAATATTGGTCACTTCATCACTATACAATTCCAGCGGGGCGCCCAAGTTTTCAAGCGGAAACGAAACGGATTCAGGAAGAATTATCTGCAGAGGATTATTCAAAGCTCCTTTCTCTATGCGAAGAGACGAAGGCGTCCGTTTCTTCCGTTATCATGTCTGTTATGGCACTGGCGACCTATCGTCAAACAGGGAAAAAGTGTTTTTGCCTTTATACGCTAAATCACGGGCGCAGAAACTTTGCCATGAAGCAGACAGTTGGCTGTATGGTGGAGACAAATCCGGTTTTTTATCAGATTGACCCTAGCTGTACCTTCACGGAGATGGCCAAAAAGGGTTATTTGGATTATTTGGAAGCGCTCCAGCATGGCAGGATTCCTTTTTTTTGGCATGTGATTTACAGTTATTTTCAATCTCTTAAATGTGGTTTTGTTTTTACACACTTTTGGATGTATATTTCTCCAATGGAATTTGGAAAGCTTTCTAATGATTCCAAACTTGGGCTGGAAGTTTTTGATGAAGATGGCCTTTGGAATCCCTTTTACTGCGCAATTTACAATGTCCCGGAGGAAAATACTGTTCGCTTAGATTTAAACTACCAGGCAGCAAAGTTTTCCGAAA
Source organism: Oscillospiraceae bacterium (assembly GCA_045640565.1). Taxonomy (GTDB): domain Bacteria; phylum Bacillota; class Clostridia; order Oscillospirales; family Oscillospiraceae; genus RGIG3159. The sequence goes on from JAZUFG010000054.1 coordinate 11,344, forward strand.
AAAAGATTGGCAAAATCATGGATGGTTTTAATGAAACGTTAAAATGGTGCTTGAGTCATTCAGGGGAGCAGGTATCTGGGATTACAGGATAGTAATAAAGATATATGAAAAGACACGAGTTATTTCAGAAAGATTTGTGGACAAAGGATTTTACAACGCTTCTTCTGGGAAGCTTTATTTCCCTTGCCGGTCAAAGTGCAATGCTTATCGTTTTTGGCCTTATTATTTTAGATTTGACGCAGTCCGGACTATTCTATGCAATTCTTCTTTCTATTAGTGATATTGCTGGGATATTGGTTCCAATTACGATTGGCAGCTATTTAGAAAAGTGGCCCAAGCAAAAAGTAATATATCTTTTGGATTTTGCATCCTCTGCTTTGTTTTTTGGCCTTGCCATAATGGCGTATTTTGAACTATTATCTGTCACAACATTAATACTAAATTCTTTTATTTTGGATGTAATCTCAGTAGTCTACCTTACCGATTATTCTGCCTATTTCCCGGCAGTTGTTTCCAAAGAAAACTACAGCAAAGCTTTTTCTTTAGATAGCTTGATGTCTAATATTGCAGAGTCTGCCTCTATCATAGGTTTACTTGCCTATGAGTATATTGGCATTGTCCCGGTCCTTTTCTTTTCCGGTGCGTGCTACTTTGTTGCTGCTTGCTTTGAAACTCGTTTGTCACCTCACCAGTCAGAGACTTTAGATGCGAAAAGCACTTCTATTTCTGCCATTATTAATGATTACAGAGAAGTATGGAACTCCATAAAAAAAGTACAAGGTCTTGTAAGTGCTCTTGTGGTGTACTTGGCCGATTCTTTCCGTACCGGGGCTATGTGGGCCTTGATTCTGCCATATTTTGAGTATTATTATCCGGAGATTACAATTCTCTCTTATAGAGTTCCTAGCGAATATCTTTATGTTGTTTTTTTGGGTTTTTATACTGTTGGCCAGTTTTGGAGCGGCGTTTTTGGCTATGCTGGGAATGAGAGCAAAAAGAGCAAAACGTTTAGTATTTATTTGCTTGTTAGCTTTGGAGAAATGTTGACTTTGGCAATCTTTCCGTTTTGCTCTGCGATTGGAACGGTTGTCCTTATGGCAATAGCTGGGTTCTGTTCGGTTACATCATTCTGCATTTATGAGTCAGCGTTTTACTCTTATATTCCGGAGAATATGCGGGCCCGTTTTTCCGGTTTTATGGGCAGCACTTCCTCCCTGATGTTAATATGTGGTAACTTACTTGGTGGGCTTATTATTGATTATAGTCAGCGTCCAGAGTATGGTTTCTTGCTGACATCGCTTCCCCAGATTATTTTTATTTTGGCCTTTTCTTTCTTTGGCTTATCCAAGTTCAAGTTGTTTTTTAATGGGTCAATGACCTCTTCACGAGATCAGCGGTAAGGAAAGCTTGGAGGAAAGCCTTTGCCTGAAAGCGCGGAAGTCCTATGAAATACCCATTTGGGTTGCGCATATTTTTCTACAATCAAGAATTCAGCGGAGGTATGGCTATGTTCAGTATTTTGCAGAAAGTCAAAGAATTATCCTTTTCAGACAAGATTGCTGCAATAAGTCCTGAGGGATATTTGACTTATGCTCAGTTAGAGCAGGACTCTGAGGCACTTGCGTCTTTTCTTCTTCAGGAATTTCCGGAAGATGATTCACCTGTTATGATTTGGGGGGATAAGGAAAATGACATGCTTTCCTGTGTCCTGGCTGCACTGAAGATTGGACGTTCCTATGTGATGGTGCCGAACTACTACCCTGAGCAGAGAGTATGTCAGATAGCGAATAGCTGTGAGCCGCATGTCATTCTTGCTACAGGTGTGGTTAAGGCTCCGGAGGTCTGTAGGGTCATTGATCATACGGAGCTAAGAAAGATTATTTCTGATTATGCCGGAAACAAGGTCAGCGATGAACTCTCTGTGAAACGTGATGATACAGTTTGTATCTTCTATACTTCGGGCAGCACAGGAAATCCGAAAGGGGTTGTGGTCACTCGGAGAAATATTGAGGAAATGCTTGACTGGTGGGGTGGGATTATTGACCGGAAAATTGAGAATTCGCGTATGCTGAATTTTACACCGTACGGGTTTTCTTCGTCCCTCTCCACAATCTATGTCGGTCTCGGCATCAGCGGAGCCACACTTTATGCGGTTGATAAAGAAATGTCTGCGGATTATGGACGTCTGAAGGATTTCATCTATCAAGTAGACCCTCATTATCTGGACTGTACACCTACCTTTGCGGATATATGCATGCATGACAACTGTTTTGATTTGGAGCATCTTCCCTCTATGACGGTTATTTCAGTATGCGGCGAACCTTGCCCGCATTCGGTAGCGAAAAAACTTCTGACACGCTTCCCAGGGGTGGATATCATTGACGGCTACGGCGCCACAGAAACTACGATTGGACCTATTGCGTGTTCTATTACCTGGGAAATGGCAGAGAGTGATATACCGCTTCCTATCGGGTATGTAGGACATAATGCTCGCTGTGAAGTCTGGGATGAAAACGGCAAACCCGTACCTGACGGGGAAACGGGAGAGCTGATTGTAATCTCTGATATGGTCACTATGGGTTATTATAAAGATTCCGAGCGTACCGCCGCCGCATTCTTTACTGCAAAAGACGGGACGAGGGGATATCATACCCGCGATTTGGTTTGGCGTAAAAACGACTTGTATTATTATGTGGGTCGTGTCGATAATATGGTGAAGGTTAGCGGTTACCGTGTGGAGATGGAAGAAGTGGAGAGGTGCCTTGGCCAGCTTCCTGAGGTGGCAGCCTGTGCTGTCGTACCGGCGATGGATGACGGACACTGTGTGATGCTCATTGCGTATGTTGTTCTTGTTGAAGGATTGAAAAAGGGAATTGCTGCTACGATTGCCATTAAGAATGGGCTTTCTAAAATGGTTCAGACATACATGGTGCCTCAGAAGGTCATCTATCTGGATGAACTGCCAAAGAACAATAACGGAAAGATAGACAGAAATTATCTCAAAGAGATATCTGCAGTAAGGAAGGAAGAGTAATAGTGGTCACATTTATTATTGCAGTAGCATATATTCTAAGTACATTTATTGTAGGTATACTAAGCAACCGGAAAAGCAAGAACATTCAGCATTTTCTGGTTGCCCAGGGGCAGCTGAATTTGCCCCTATGCGCAGCACTTCTTTTGGCCAGTACCTTTGCGGGTGCATATACGACGGGCAGCGCCAGGGATTCATATTTGACCGGTTTCGCGCCATATCTTCCGATTGCCGCATTGGGAGCGGCATATCTCATTTTTATTCCCATGGTTAGGCCTGCACGTGCGTTAGGTAGGGCAGGCTTCATCTCGGTTCCTGATTTTTTTTCCGTCCGATTCGGAAAAAGCGTAGGAAAAGTGGTCACAGTAGTGAACTGTATCGAATATGGTGCGTTATTTGCAGTTCAGCCGATTGCCTTTGCCAGCATTGTTTCCCCTATGTTAGGTGTTCCGGCTGAAAAGATTGTGTGGGTTGCAGCGGCAATCCTGACTCTTCTTGCTATGATGGGGCTTACCGGTGTGGCATGGATGAATGCGATACATTGTCTTACGATGATTCTCGGAATGACTATCGTATCTATTGTGGCGATGGTCCGGGCAGGCGGGATCTCAAATATTGTTTCTGTGGTAAGTCCTGAGACTTGGAATGTTTTTTCCCCGGATATTGGGACCAGCCTTGCGTACTTTATTTCAACAATGTTCTATTCCTATTGCGCTTCGGAGACATATACCGCTGCGATGAGTGCAAAAAAAGGAAACAGCGCACGAACAAGCTGCTGGGTCGTAGGAATTATAGTCTTTATTTTTACTGCTTTCCTAATGATGATAGGTATCAGTGCCCGCGTTCTTCTGCCTGGTATCGAGAACGCAAGTTCAGTGCTTTTTTCGCTCACAGAGAGGCTGGGGCCTGTTTTCATGGTATGCGGATCTATTGCAGTTATGGCTGCAATTGCCAGCAGTGCACCTGCTTATTTGATATATTTTTCCACAAATATTACGCAGGAAGTTTTCAGCCATTCAAAGAACGGAGAAGAAATCGGCGAGACAAAGAAACGTGTTTTTTCATCTGCAGTAATCATAGTTCTAGCAGTGGTGGGGACTTTCCTGGCTCAAAAAGCTACTTCTATTCTCTATCTTCTGTTCAATGTCACAACAGTTCAGTCATTCAGCGGTTTCGTTCTCTGCATAGGTATGATTTGGAAACGGGTATCTGAGAAAGCAGCGCTCATTTCAATTTCTGTTGCATCTCTGTGCGGTTTTGTATGGATGTTCTTAGGAAATCCGTTTGATATCATTCCCGCTTTTATTGCATTTGGAATTGGAGGGATTCTCCTTGTGGCACTGACTCTGACAGAAAAAAAGAAACGGTCCGAGGGTGCAGAAAAGATGATAACATTGGTTAACAAATATACAGACGAATGATCGAAAGGAGTATATTATTATGAATACTAAGGACGTTATTCTTGAAGTTATGGAAGAATATACAGGAATTGAAAAAGATGAATTGGAAAACAATATGAGCCTCAATATCCGGGAGGAAGGCCTTATTGATTCTGTCAGTATAGCTGCGATGCTGTCGGCTTTCGAAGAACGGTTTAAAAAAAACATTGACACAAGAATGTTGGCAGCGGATGATTTTAATTCAGTAGGATCCATTATTTCTGCAATTGAACGGATTATTCAGCTGTCAGACAGGAGGATAAAATGAACAGCCTTACCGAATACCCACTTTCCAGAATCCAGAGAGATTTTTGCTTTATTGAAAAGTATTTCAGTGATTCGCCGGATGTTCGGCAGATGTTTGCAGTTGGAACCGGTTTATATGATTCAGAGTGTTTCAATGCAGATGCTTTGGAACAGGCCTATTTTGAGGTGCTTCGCAGAAATGATATCTTTCGTATGAAAGTATTAAAGAAGCCCTTTTTCAGGGCTGCGATGGTTATCCAGGATGTGTCTTCCTTTCCGAGGCCCGAGAGGGAAACTATCACGGGACGGGAAGCTTTTGAAAAAATGTGCAGAGAGCCTGAATATCCAGAAATAAGAGCTGATAGTGATTTTTTAACAAAGGCAAAAATTTATCAGGCACAGGATGGAACGGGAGGAATGATTATCTGGCAGCATCACGTGTGTACTGATGGTTATTCTGCGTATGATATTGCGTATGAACAGATTAATTCCTTTTATCTGGATTATAAGGAGAAACGGACTCCAAAGCCCGCAAAACGTGAATTCTCCTTCATTCCTACGGTTCAGAAAGAACAAGAGCATAAAGGGAAAAAATGGAAAAGCGATTTCATGTGGTGCGCTAAGGAGTTTAATCGTCATCTTTTTCGATTCAGCGTACCATTTGATGTGACAGGGGATGCAGTTTCACCTCAATTTGTTTCCTTGAATATCCGGGGTGATCTTATGGATGGATATAAAAAGGTGAGAAGTGAACTATCCTTTTCAGATACGAGTTTTTTCATGTCAATGATAGCGATATTAATCAACAGTCTTACAGGCGCGAAGAGGTTTGCAATCTATACAGAATCACACGGCAGAACAAACTACCCTGAAAAGAACACCTGCGGCCCATTGATTAAAGAGATTCCGCTTTTTTATGAGCCGTTACCGGAGATGAAGGTAAAGGAGTTGTTTGATTATTCCTTTGTTAAGTTTATGGAGGCTTTTAATCATTATCAATTTAGCGGTATTGTTTCGGAGATTTTTCTAGCTTTTTTTCAGCGTCTGCTTCGAATTGGATGGAGAAAAGATGTAAATTGGATCACATTTAACAATCTAAGTTCCTATCAGAGTATACCATCAGGCGGGCTCGAATTGGTTCAGATTGAATCTGCTTCGTGGGGAAAAGAATTCGCTGTAGAACTGTATGGCTTAAAAGAAGAAGAGGGATTCCAAGTAAGTTTTTACTTTGATGAATCTCTCTTGAGTACGGACAGAGCGCGAGCAATAGTAGGATGCTTCGATTCATTGATAGAGGCATTTCTGAAAAATCCCGATATGATGATTTCGGATAGCATGGAGCTAATTAATAATCGGATTGGAAAAAACTGAATAAAGTAAGATAAGGTATAATATTTTTCGCACATTTAAAAATTGAACATAGAAAGAGAACCCCAGACCGTGTAGAATAATGTCACCACAACAAAAACACACACGAAAGGAGTTCTCCATGGCAGACATTATACAGTTTAATCAGGAAG
>JAZUFG010000055.1:0-2826 GCA_045640565.1 Oscillospiraceae bacterium
AGGGTAATAGAAAGTTCTGTGGCAAATAATTCGGTGAATGTAAAAGGAAATTCTATGGGCAAAAAAAGGATTATAGCATGTTGCGTTTTTGCAGTCTGTATAATATGCATTATTCCTATCGGCGTTGATTGGCTTATAGTTGGGAATCGGTTCCCAAGTAATGTATCGAACTCGGATTGGATGGGGTTTTTAGGAGGGTACATTGGCGCCATTATTGGTGCAGCAGTATCGCTGACTGGAATCATTTTAACGATTCGTTATACAAATAAACAAAATGAGCTGGATAGAGAAGTAAGTGTTCTCCCGTATTGTTCAGTAAGATATGTTCATGATAACACAATAAAAGGTACCAACAAATTATTGGCGGAGTTTATGTATGGTTGTGAACCTAGGGAAAATAATGGGCCAGAGTATATGGATATTTTGTATATCCGAAATGTTGGAGTTGGGCCAGCAATTGAGTTTAAAGTTAGTTGTGATGATATAAATGATGGTAGGGAGCACTATAATATTATTTCTCAGCGAAACCCGGAACTATTTAACTGCAGCACGGATTTGCTCCAGCCGGGTGAAGAAGCAGCTATACCTGTAAGAATATTTTTCAATTTTGATCCGATACAGGAAGATGAACTTGAAGAATATGAAGAAGATGGGGTAATTAAACATAGGATAAAATATAATAAAATTCATCATTATAAAGATTTTGAGATTACGATACGGATTTCATATAAAGATTTATTTCAAAATACATTTATTCAAAGAGTTGTGCTATCTTCGCAAATGATGCAAGGAAATGATGGCGATGATTTGAAATGGTATTATTGTTGTGATATCAATCTTAAAGAAATATCCCAACCCCAAAAAGTCAATCGAGACGGAGAGACGGCTCATCTGTCTTGATTTATTCTGCGTAATTCATTAAGAAGAGATAAACGAGGAGTTCATCATATGTTTGTATCGGGATACATCCGCAATATTGAGGAAGCGTTAGGCTTTTGCAGGCGCTATGGGATTTCGTGCTTTATAGAGGATGGGAAATTAGTGGTGGATGAAGTACCTGTGGACTATTATTATGATTCATACAGGGCCATGCTGGAGGCAGCACAGAAGCTGGGCACCGGTTTGGTGGATCACCCGAATTGCTTTCTTTCCAAGAAAGGGGTTTTGATTGCCACCTTCAGTCCCTATGGGTGTGAGTTGACAGAGAAGGACCGGGAAAAGATGCGCAGGAAGGGGTACGATCTGCGGGAAAGCGGATTTGATCTCTATGGAGCCGGGACGAAAACCTATGTGATGGCGAAGCTTGTTTCGCCGCTGGATGAATAAGAAAACGAGAAAGTATTAGCGTCCGGTGCCCCCCTTAGTGGGCGATTTATGCCGGGAACGAATAGAACGATTTCTAACATTTTACTTATCAAAGATGACTATCGTTCTATTAGGTAAATCTAGATTTCGTTAGGGGTAAGCTATGAACCGTCAGATCATGATTCTGCGCTATTTATATGAGAATACGGATGCAGAGCATTCGGTTTCCCTGCGGGAGATCAATGACTATCTGGGGGAGCAGGCGGCTTCCCGGGATACTCTGTATGGAGATATTAAGAGTCTGCAGGAGTGTGGCTTTGATATCGTCTGCAGGAAATCCACCCAAAACCTCTATTATCTGCGGTCCAGGACCTTTGAGCTCTCCGAGGTAAAGCTCCTGGTGGATGCCGTCCAGGCTGCCCAGTTCATTTCCAGGAAGAAGAGCCGGGAGCTGGTGGAACGGCTTGCTTCCCTGGTGGGCCGGGAGAAAAGGGAAATCCTGAAAAGAGAGCTCTATATTGACAGCAGAAACAAGGCGGACAATCCCAATCTTCTGGAGATCGTGGACCTGCTGCATAAGGCAATCGGGGAGAGGAAAAAGGTCAGCTTTCAGTATTACTGCTATAATCTGAAGAAAGAGAAAGCGCTGCGGCACGAAGGGAAAAGATACCGGATATCCCCCTATGATTTGATTTGGAGCCGGGATCTCTATTATCTGACGGGCTGGAACGAGGAGCTGCAGAAAGTGGCGAAGTTCCGGGTGGACAGAATCTGCAGCCTGGAGATCCTGGAGGAAAAACGGACCAGGAAACCTGCAGATTACAGAGTTTCCGATTTCTACGACCGGGAATTCAGCATGATGAGCGGTGAGGAGGCCAAAGTGGACCTGCTCTGCGAGAATGCTTTAATAGATGCGATCTGCGATAAATTCGGAAGCAGAGTTGCCGTAAAGCCGGTGGATGAAGGGCATTTTCGGGTGACGGTTTCCGTGAGTCTTTCCGGGACCTTTTACGGATGGGTGTTTGCCTCCCGGGGGAAGATGAAGATCCTGGGGTCGAAGAAGGCAGTGGAAGGCTTTGAGGAATGCCTGAAGGCGTTTTGCGAAGCGGGAGCTTCGCAAAATGCCAATTGATAATTGACAATGGATAATTATAGGGGATAGGCGCTAGGCACTAGGCGCTAGGAGTCAACCCCTTCCGTCTCGCCTGCGGCGAGCCACCTCCCCCTTCCGGCCTTCGGCCTTCCAGGGAGAGGCTTACGGGGACGGTCTATTGAAGCAAGTGCAAAAAGTTACAGTTGAATTTTATTTCTCAATAGCATATAATGGGCAGAGGCAGATTGAGGGAGAATTAAGATTAATAAACAGTAGCGCATCGTTGGAAAGACTAACTATTAAAAGTCAATCCCAAAAGTGAGAAAAGATGTGGAATTTGCAGACGGTGAAAAAGGGCGTAATAACCTGAGCGTCCCGCAAGGCGCTCTGCAAACAAAATATAAAGCAGTCAGGCAGCAGACTGAAAA
>JAZUFG010000056.1:0-3868 GCA_045640565.1 Oscillospiraceae bacterium
CAAAAACGCCATTTATGCTTTGATACAGGCGATGCCACCAATCAGGAATTCTTTTTCCGTAGTTCTCTCGCCACAGCTCTCTGATTTCTTTTTTTTGTTCGCGCGAGAGTTTAGTATCTCTATATATGTTTCTCTTGCGAAAGATTGCTAAATATTCAGAATAATAGTTCTTTAACCTTGTAATAACAACAAGTCGCTGCTCATAATTTGATTTTAGAAACTGATAAACTCCCATAGCGATACCTCTTGTTCTTATGTTGGAATAGAAGATACAATGGTTGCCTTATTACTCCAAGCTCCAATGTTTCCCCCATTCTTCATCATAATCCTCGGGCTGAAACCAAGTAATGCCACTGTTATGGAAAAAAGTTAGTTCCCCAAAATAAATTTCCCCATTTACCAAATAGAAATCCACACGCACATGCTGAAATGGCTTGGCTAAATCTCTTGCCATTTTTTTCATGCTTTCAAAATCTTCGGCCTTTAACGGGAAATCAATACCCGGCTTTCCGGGGTACTCGCATTCTATGGCAAGTTCCTTTTTATCCATATCGTAAAAATTACGATAGTGATTGATAAATCTATCCCCATCAAACTGCATATAGTATGGCTTTCCGTTGAAGCAGAAGAACTTATAATCCTTCAGTTCTCCTGTTTCATCTTCCAAATACTTCTCCGCAATGATTCTATGGGGAATGTCCTTATATACCCACTCTCTTCCGGACCAGTAGATATTTTGACGCAGCCAGGACCGCATCATGATTTTGGCCTGTTTCCAGTTAAATGCAGCCTTATCCTTCACGATATAGTTCATGTGGCTGCCGTGAGATGCCTTCAAGGCAAACTGATCCGGCAAAGCATTTATATCAATATCCGAGACCTTGTCATAGACTCCATAGAGCTCATTGAGGCAACCGCCATAGCCCTTGGATTTCACATATTCCCGGACTGCAACCTTGTCCGCACATTGCTGCATGACAGGGTCACGGTGATTCAACTTATACCAGTTCATCTTTTCGGAGAAGGACTGAGGATTCTCCAAATTCAGATCTTTTCCTGTTTTACGCTTATAAAAGCGCTTTACAGCCTTTTCATCCGAAACCAAAGCAGGAACCACGGCACATTCAATTGCATGCAGAACACTTACCGCGTATGATCCAACAAAGGTGCTCTCTATCTTTTCTTTTATAGACCCAATAGTCATTAGTTATCCTCCAAGGGCATTCTGAATCACTTTTGGTTCTTTGCTTGGTGTGCTCTATACTTTAAAACCAAATTCATAGGAACCAGTGCTTTTGACAATTCCAAAAGCAGCCGCGGATACCAATAGACGGGATAATGGAGCAAGCGATAGCCATAGAGGTTGGTCTGGAAATCCATCCAGCGGTCATGGAAGGTCCTTCTTCGGATGGCTTCTATATCTTCCCGGACCCAATAAAGGGGCTCCTGCAGATTTGCGCCGTGGTAACCGGCTGCAAAGAAACGATACCAAAGGTCTCGATCCTGACCGCGAATTGTACGGGGCAAAACTGTATAGCCACCCAATCCCCGCAAAACCTTGGTGCGCATCATAACGGTTGCATGCTTAAAGGGAGTAGTTCTATGCATGGTATATTTATCCGGAATTTCCGGGGCATAGTCAATCATGCCCAGAGAACCGTCATTATAAAAGCGCTGCATGGCCGTGCCAACCAAGTCGATTTCCGGATGCTCCTGCAAATAGTGAATCTGCTTCTCAAAGCGATCCGGAGCAGATCTATCGTCGCCGTCCATGCGGGCAATAAACTCCCCGGTCGCATAGTCCAGGCAATGGTTCAGGGTAAAAGCCAGTTTGGAATTGGTCTCATTTTGGATGAGCTTGATACGGCTATCTGAATCTGCATACTGCTTGGCAACAGAACAGGTAGCATCCGTGGAGCAGTCATCACAGAGAATCAATTCCCAATTCGTATAGGTTTGCGCTTGAATGGATTCTATCGCATTTGGAAGCGTATCAGCGCAGTTGTAAATTCCCATCAAGACGGAGATTTTGCCGGTTTTCAATTGTTTTTCCGTTTCACAAGGCATGACAAAATCTCCCTAAATATATCCCCAGGTCATATGCATCTGGTAGTAATAAAACACCAAATAGCAGGCAATCATGATATAGGTCATGAGCTTTTCTTTCTCCCCGAAAAGGTGCTTCAGTTCCCAGGGGAGCAAAATATAGTTATAAAGGCTGGCATAGATGGGCAGCCTTCCGGCCGTGACGCCGCCAAGGAAAATGGAGAGAACATAAATGCCCGTGGAAATGATGGACATATTAATGCTGATGCCGATCAGAGGATCCGGCTCTGCCTTTGTTCTCTCCCGGAAGACCAGAGCAATTGCCATGGGAACTGCGTAGACCAGGACTCGGAGAATATTCGTGCCGCCGGATTTCAGTCCCTCTTCTACGGATTTGGCATATTGGGTATTCTCCAGGACGCCATCCAAAAGGTTGGTGAATTGCGTGGTGAAAATAACAGCCAGGATGATGCAAACAATATAGAAAAGGGTTTTTCTATTCCAGGCTTCACTCTCGGCAATCAGGACGAAGGGAATCATGACCAGGGCGGAACGGTGGAGGGTGGAAGCCAAAAGGATGATGCCGAAAAGGGGGATATACTTCTTCTTCAGCATGAGGGGGGTGGCCGCGAAAATCAGAAAGGCGGCAAGACTCTGGCGAATGCCGTTGCACATCCAGGAGACCATGTCCGTGGAAGCAAAGAAGAGGAAAACCGAAAGGACATAATTGTGGGAATATTTGCGGTAGACGGATATGAGACAAAGGCCCTGAATCAAAGCGATGATGAAGGCATAGGTGGTCGGATTCTTGGTGATCAGGGAACGAATCAGAATCTCCAAGACTTTAAAGCCCTTATCTTTGGATACTCCCTTTAGATAGCTCCCCATTTGGGAGAGGGAGGATGGGACTTTCATGAATTCCCAGAGGTAGCCGTCCATGTCGCCGAGGGTTTTTTCCCGGTTCCCTGCCATAATGATGATGGGCAGGAAAACGAGGAATGCAAGGGCAGGGCAAGGATGCCGATCACAATGGCCAGGAAATAATCCATGATTCTCTTTGCGACTCGTTGGAACATGACAAAACTCCGAAGATATTGATAATGGATAATTGATAATTGATAATGGATAATTGATAATTGATAATTTAAATCAGTTGCGGGCAAAGGCGACCTGGAAAGCCTCCGCGTAGTTGCATTTGGCCTGGCTGCCCCGATAGAGGGCCTGGGCCTTGACGACCTCCAGGCTGGAGGGATGGGGATAGGGGCGGATCACATTCTTATAGGCCTCCAGAGCCTTCATCTTGGTCTCAAAGCCATCCTCACCGATCTCTACAAAGCAGTTGGGAAGCTCCAGTCAGGATCGTATCCCAGAAGTCTTCTTGCTTTGCTGATATCTGCATTGCTATGCTTGATGTCGCCTTTGCGGTCGGGGCCGAAGTTCGGCTCGATGGGCTTATTGAGGGCCTTGGTGAGGGTATGATAGATATCAATGAGGTATTCGCGGCCGCCATAGGCCACATTGAAGGCCTCGCCGGAGGCTTCGTCGGGGGCCAGGCAGGCCTTGAGGTTGGCCTCCACCACATTCTCGATATAGGTGAAGTCCCGGGACTGTCTGCCATCTCCGTTGATGGTGGGCTGCTCGTCATTCAGGAGCTGCTTGATGAACTTGGGGATGACGGCGGCATAGGCACCATTGGGGTCCTGGCGGCGGCCAAAGACATTGAAATAGCGGAGGCCCACGGTGCGAAGGCCGTAGTGGCGGCTATACTGTTTGGCCCACTCCTCGTCTGCCCGCTTGGTGAGGGCATAGGGGGAGAGGAGAT
>JAZUFG010000057.1:0-6985 GCA_045640565.1 Oscillospiraceae bacterium
ACAAAAATTTTTACAAGAAAAAAACCGGCGGCTGCCCCACAGGGGCAACACGCCTTGGACTGTCAATAAAGTCCCTGACCGTCAAAAACGGAAAGGGACTTACTTCTTTTTATCAAACAGCAGCAGGGTATCAAACGGCAAGAAGAAAAATGCGGTTTTCTTTTATGATTATGAAAGCAGAAAAAGCTTGCTGCGCAAGGTTTTTGACTTACTGCGCAAAATGCGTCTTACCGTATCTATATACGCCGACAGACGCATTTTGCTTGTCTCAGTGCCTTCCTTAACAGTCCGTCGGACTGTCAATAAAGTCCCTTTAATCTTCTTTTTTTCTGTCTCTTCTGCGGATCAGCTTTTCCGGATTCTTCACATAACTTCTGGCAATACTGCCGCATCTCCGGCAAACCGAATGATAAAGGGATGCGCCCCGGCAGGAGCCCACTGCCGTCAGGGCAGCATAGCCGGACTGAAGGGTCTCGATCATCTCTCTGCCGCCGCAATAGGGGCAGACAGTCACAGAGTATTCTTCCATACGGACTCCTCATTCTGCCCGCATGGCATCCAGGGTCTTCTGGAAGAGCTCGGAAAGCTCCATCCCCATGCGCTCCGCGCCCTGGGCAATGACATCCCGGGAGCAGCCGGCGGCAAACTTCTTATCCTTGAATTTTTTCTTCACGGAAGAGACCTCCATGTCGGAGATGCCGGTGGGCCGCATCAAGGCAGCCGCGCCGATAAGCCCTGTCAGCTCATCCACGGCGAAAAGGACCTTCTCCATGTAATCTGTGGGCTCCACATCGCTGCAGATGCCATAGCCGTGGGAGCAGACGGAACGGATCACAGGTTCGTCAATGCCCTCTTTCTGCATGAGCTCGATGCATTTCACGCAGTGCTCTTCCGGATAGAGTTCAAAGTCAATGTCGTGGAGCATGCCTACCGTGCGCCAATAGTCCGCTTTTTCGGGATCATATTCCTTGGCAAACTCTCCCAGGACCTTGGACACTGTCTGCGCATGTTCCAGGTGGAAAGGCTCCTTGTTGTATTTCTTCACGATCTCAAATGCTTCTTCCGGTGTGGGAATCATATTCTTTTCCTCCTTATTTATGCAATAACTTTTTCCAATAAATCAAAATACTCCGGATGCCCGATATCCGCATAAAGGATCTCCACCGTGCGGATATAGCGGAAGCCGAAGCTCTCATAGAGTTTTCGGACCCAATAGCCCTTCATGACATCCAGGCGAATTGCTTTCTTTCCCCGCTTTGCGGCCAAATCGATCAAATAGGAAAGCGCCGCCTTTGCGCAGCCCCTCCCCTCATACTCCGGGGCCACCCGCAGAGCATGAAGGATCCAGACTTCTCCCTGCTGCGCCGTCAGCTGCCAGGGCGCTCCCCGATAGGCTTCCGGGTCATCCTGATTGACGATGGCTCCGAGGATGATCTTTCCATCCTCGGTCCCGATGATCTGCCCCTTCTCTTCTATGGCACGGAGTACCATTTCCTCCGGCGGGAAGGGTTCATTCTCGGGGACATAGTTATGGTTCCTTTCATTGATGACCCGATTCATCCGCAGATAAAAGGCCATGAGCTCCGGAAGGTCGTTCTTATTTGCCTCTCTCAGTATCATTCTCTTCCGATCTCCCGAAAAATGCTCCAAAGGTAGCTTGCTCCGAAAACACCCAGGGCCTTAGGGCCGCATTCCGGGTCTCCTTTCCACTTTTGATAAGCGATGTTCACACTTGCTCTCGTAATGGACTTCTTCCGCCGGTCCACGAAAAGCTCATTTCCCCGGATCCGGATGCGGAACTCCAAACCTTTTGCCGTGAAAAAGACGCGATCCTGAAGAGAAGATATTTTTTCCCAGAGCAGGATCTCTTCCTCTTCATACCTGGAGCAGTCTGCCGTCATTTTTATCACCGCTTTTCCTCTCTGCATCTTCACACATAGTATGGCATAAAAGACGGGAAAAGTAAAGAAAAGTCTGCAGCGATTCAAAAGATGAAATCCCTCTTGACAAAATAAGAGAGGTTCTTATAATAATAACTGTGTACTGATACCAAAGGTTCGCCCTGAGGCAGAAGGCATGGAAATATAAGAGATGACTCTATCCATGCCCTGCGGCATGGATATTTTTTATCCTCCGCAGACACAAATAGAAGGAGGAATTACCATGAACAGAATCGCAAACATCGGCATCGTCGTTTCCAATCCGGAAAGTGTGGAAAAGCTGAATGCCTTCCTGCATGAATATGCAGACCGGATCATCGGCAGAATGGGCATTCCCTACCGCGAAAAGGGCCTGAACATCATCAGTGTGGCCATGGACGCTCCCCAGGAAGAAATTGCCGCCCTCTCCGGAAAGCTGGGCATGCTCCCCGGCGTCTCTGCAAAGGCCACCTATGCAAAGGAGGGATGAGCATGAAAAAAATTCTTGCTCTGGGTCTTTCTCTGATCCTGCTTCTCAGCCTTTTGGCCTGCGGCAGTTCGGAAGAGGCCGCTCCGGAGGCCCTGCGGATCATTTCCCTGAAGGGGCCCACCACCATGGGTCTTGTGAACCTCTACGCTGCCAATGAAGCGGGAGAAAGCAAACAGAAATATGAGGTTTCCATGGTCACTGCGGCAGATGAAGTCACGGCAGCCCTGATCTCCGGGACTGCGGATATCGCCGCCCTGCCTGCCAACGCGGCAGCCACCCTCTTCAACAAAAAGGGCGGAGGCTTCTCCGTTCTTGCCATTAACACCCTGGGCGTTCTGCAATTCCTGGAAAACGGGGACAGCATACAAAGCTTTGAAGACCTGCGCGGAAAGACACTGGTTCTGACCGGAAAGGGAAGCACCCCGGAATATGCTCTGCGGCATCTTTTGAATGCTTACGGCATGGAAGACAGCGTGCAGCTGGAATTCAAATCCGAGGCAACGGAGGTCGTGTCCTATCTTGCCGACAATGCGGCAGCAATTGCGTTTCTTCCCCAGCCCTTTGTGACCGCAGCTCTCGCTCAGAATGAGGATCTCCGCATCGCTCTGGACCTGAACGATGAATGGCAAAAGCTGGACCCGGACAGTGCTCCCGTTACAGGGGTTACCGTGGTCCGGACGGATCTTTTAGAAAACAATCCGGAAGCGATCCGGACTTTCCTCAGCGAATACAAAGACTCTGTCGCCAAGACAGAATCCGACCCGGAGGGCACCTCCGCACTCATTGAAAGCTACGGCATCGTGGCCAAGGCTGCCCTGGCGCAGAAGGCTCTCCCCTCCTGCCACATTGTCTGCATCAGCGGAAGCGATATGCAAAAAGAACTCTCCGGTTATCTGCAGACTCTCTTTGATGCCAATCCGGACGCCATCGGCGGAAAGATGCCCACTGACAGTTTCTACTATATCCCCTGACTCTTTCAGAAGGGAATGAATGTGTGATGAAAAACTTAAAAGGAAAAAAGGTCCTCACTGTGATCGGGGTTGCCGTCTTTTGGCTTCTTCTTTGGCAGCTTGTCTCCTTTTTGATCCATAAGCCCTACCTTTTTGCTTCTCCCTTAGACACCTTTCGGGCTCTCTTTGCTCTTCTGCCCACGGGAGAATTCTGGGGTGCCATCGGAGGAAGTGCCCTGCGGATCTGCGGCGGTCTGATCACCGGCTGCCTTTTCGGCATTGCCGTTTCAGCCCTGGCATTCCTATGCAAGCCCCTGCGGCAGCTTCTCTCCCCGGCCCTTCGCTTCCTCCAAAGCGTCCCCGTTGCCTCCTTTGTGGTGTTGGCCTTGATCTGGTTCGGGTCCGTGCGGCTCTCCTTTGTGATTTCCTTCACCATGGTTTTTCCCATCTTCTATTTTACCACGGAAAAGGGCCTGAACGCCGCAGATCCGGAGCTGCTGGAGATGGCAAAGGTCTTCCGGGTAAGGCCCGGCATGCGTATTCTCAAAATATACCAGCCGGCTTTGCTCCCCTATCTTCTGACGGCCTGCGTGAATGCCGTGGGTGTTGCCTGGAAATCCGGCGTGGCAGCGGAGATCATCGGTCTGCCCTCCCGCAGCATCGGCGAACATCTCTACGAGGCGAAGCTTTATCTGGATACGGCAAATCTTTTTGCCTGGACGCTTTCCATTATTCTTGTGAGCCTTCTGACGGAAAAAATCAGCCTCTATCTTGTACGAAAGGCGGGTGAGAAGCTTGGTGCTTGAATACCGGAATCTCTTCAAAGCATTCGGAGAAAAACAGGTCCTGCGGGGCGTAAGCTTCACCGTTGAGCCCGGAGAAATCCTTCTTCTGACGGGTCCCTCCGGCTGCGGAAAATCCACCCTTCTCCGCATTCTGATGGGCCTTCTCAAGGCAGATGCCGGAGATTGCCCCAAGGGGGTCCGCTGCAGCTGCGCCTTTCAGGATAATCGCTTGCTCCCCCATCTTTCCGCCCTGCGGAATCTGAACTTTGTTTCCGACCGGGAGGATCTGCGGGAGCTCCTGGCGGAGCTTCTTCCCGAGAAAGATCTGGACCTTCCCGTGGAAAAACTCAGCGGAGGCATGCAGAGACGGGTCGCCATTGCCCGCGCCATGGCCGCCGATTCGGACCTGGTCCTTCTGGATGAGCCTCTGAACGGTCTTGACGAAAAGAACGAGAAAATTGCCGTGGAATTCATCCTGCGGCACCAAGATAAGCGGCCGGTCCTGATCGTCAGCCACCGCCTGGAACCTTTTGACGGCCTCAAGCACCGCCTGCTCCGAATGGAAGGCGGAAAAATTTCGGAGGAAAATCATGACGGAAAATAAGATCATGGGTGCCCTTCTCGGAGCTGCTGCTGGGGATGCCCTGGGCCGCTCCCTTCGCCAGCTCAGTCTCGCCGAGATTCAAAAGCATTTCGGCCCTGACGGTATCCGGGAATACTATTTGGATCCTGCCTCCGGAAAAGCCCTGCTTTCCTCGGATCTGCAGCTGACCCTCTTCACCGCAAACGGGGTAATATACGGGAATTATCTTGCCTCCACGGGTAAGGACATTCTGCGAAAGACCGCCGTTCAGACTGCCTACATGGACTGGTACACCACGCAGAACAGGCCCTTTGAAAGCGGCAGCAGCATGCCCAGGCACAGCATGCTGGGTGGAGTCAGCTGGCTTTTGGACCTGCCCGAGCTCTACAGTGAAAGGGCCCACAATCCGGCAGGTGTCCTCGCCGCTCCCGCAGCGGAGGTGAAAGAGGAAAACCACACCTGCTCTGCCTGCGCTTCCGCGGTAAGGGTGCTCCCCGCTGCCCTTTCTCCCCTGGGTCGGAGTTTAGAGGAGACTGCCCGGGAGGGCGCCGAATTGGCTGCTTTGACTCTTCAGGGTACCGCCTCCAAAATCTGCGCCGCCTACCTCTCCGCATTGCTTCGCCTTTTGGCAGAGGGCAAGGATCTTGAGGAGGCCATGGATATCGCCAAGGAAATCTGTGATGAAATCTACGGGATCCATCCGCAATGGTCGAACATAGAGGCGCGGATCCGGGCTGCCCGGGGACTTGCCCCCTGTGACGGAGAAGATGCCCTCTTCCTCCCCATATTGGGAGAGGGCTGGGTCCCGGAAGAGGCCCTTGCTCTTGCCCTCTTCTGCGCCCTTCGCCACCGGGAGGACTTCACTGCCGGCATTCTGGCCGCAGTCAACCGAACGGGCGACAGCTGCGCCGCCGCTGCCGAAAGCGGAGCAATTTTGGGCGCTCTTCTGGGCTATGATCAGATCCCGCAGCAATGGAAAGAAAACCTGGAGCTTTCCGAAACCCTGGAAGAGCTCTGCCGTGACCTCTCTTCCTTGGATATCAAGGACCCAAAAACCGCAGTAAAATACCAAAATGCCCACCGTCCTTAAAAAATTCTCTTTTTGCAATCTTTGCCGTTCAAGGGAACTTTGATCCCCTTGAGCGGCATTTTTTACCGTTTTTTTCCTTTTCGGCCTGTTTTTCTTCCTGAAAAGATGATAGAATGAGCAAAGATCATCCCTGAAATATTCTCCCACGGTTTGAAATAAAGAAAGGAGTTCCCCATGAAAATTCTGATTGGCAAGCTGGGCGCGGAAAGCAACGCCTTCGCCAGCGAAATCTGCGACCTCAAGCGCTATGCGCCCCACGGTATCCGCAGCGGCGAAGGGATCTTTGAAGTCTATCGCAATACCGCCGACTATCTTGGCGGCATGATCCAAGCCGGCGAAGAAGAAGGGGTGGAAATGATTCCTTCCATCGCTGTCCTCAGCGCTGTTCCTCTCCTGGAGAGAGACTGCCTGGAGGAAGCTTTAAGCCAGCTTCTCTCTCATATTGCGGCCCATAAGGACGAGATCGACGGGATCTGCCTGGGCATGCACGGCGCCGGAGCCGCAAAGGGAATTCCGGACATGGAAGCCTATACCCTCCGGCGCGTCCGGGAATTGGTAGGCCCGGATATGCCCATCATGTCCTCTCTGGATCTCCACGGCAATATTTCCGAGGAGATGGCTGCGCTTTCCTCCGGCCTCTTCGGCGTAAAGAATTACCCCCATACGGACGAAAATCCCGCCGGCTATCTGGCCATGAAGACCTTGATCCGGACGATTCGGGGGGAAATAAAGCCTCAGATGGCCCTATGCAGACTTCCCCTCATGATCATGCCCGCCATTGGCTGCACCTTCCGCAGCCCCATGATGGAGATCCGGGACCATCTTGCAGCCTATGCAAAGGAACACGCCCTTCTTGATGCCAGCTTCTTCCACGGCTTTGCCTATACCAACGCGCCCTGCTGCGGCGCCTCCGTGGTGGTCATTGCGGAAAAGGATGCCCAAAAAGCCGCGAATGAATTGGCCTCCTGGGTTTGGGAGCGCAGAGCCCAGCTGGTCCCGGAATGTCTGACCTGTGCCCAGGCTCTGGACCGGGCAGAAGAGGAGCTCTCCAAAGACGGCGAGGGTTATGTGGTCATCAACGAAACTTCGGATAACCCCGGCGGCGGCACCCCCGGCGACGGCACCCACCTTCTGCGGGAGTTCCTTAAGAGAAATGAGCCCGGCATGC